>DOEU01000037.1 GCA_003532555.1 Verrucomicrobiota bacterium
AAATAATCTATCTCTATTCTACAGGAGACTTGTTCATGAAATTAACCATAGATAAAAATCAACTTTTAGAAACTTTGCAGAAAGTACAATCAATTGTAGGACAGCGAACAACATTACCTATTCTATCTAATGTGATGCTAGAAGCTCATAAAGGTAAATTAATATGCACAACCACGGATATGGAGGTTAGTTTACGAACGAGTATCGAAGCGGATATAGAAGAAGAGGGATCAACTACCCTGCCCGCACGACGTTTCTTTAGTATATGTAGAGATTTGCCTAGTCATCAAGTTGAGTTGTCACTTGAATCCGGGAAAGATAGTAGCGAGGTAGTTACGATTATTTCAGGATCCTTCAAAGGAGAGTTGGGCGGGTTATCTAAAAATGATTTTCCGCCTATGCCAGTATTTGAGGAGAGTTTTAGTTATACGCTTGGACAAGGGATACTTAAGGATACCCTTCAGAAAACATCCTACGCGGCTTCTAGCGACGAATCTCGGGCTATTTTGAATGGTTCATTGATGTCATTCCGAGATGGAAAACTTATAACTGTTTGTACTGATGGACGTCGCTTAGCCCTTGTAGAGCAAGATATTGAAATGCCCGAAGAAGCGCAAATAGATGTGGTTGTGCCTACAAAAACAGTTAATGAGCTTATTAAATCATTAGGTGTAGAGGAAGACGTTGAAATACGTATGTCATCTACTCAAATATCATTTGAATTCGGAAATATTCTCATTATCTCTAAATTGATTGATGGTACCTACCCAAATTATAAACAAGTAATCCCCTCGCAATGTGAAGAACGAATTAGTGTAGAAAGAGAACTTTTACAGAGTGCGGTCCGGCGTGTGTCTTTAATGCTTGATGATCAAGCGGCGGCGGTTCGATTGGATATTAGTGAAAATCGAATTGAGCTAACTACTTCAACCCCTGAAATTGGAACGGCTACGGAAAGTATACCTGTTAAATACAGTGGGAAGACTATCTCGATTGCATTTAATCCAACCTACTTAGTTGCCCCATTAAAACATCTAGAAAGTGATGAAGTCTTTATTGAATTATCCGATGAGACAAGTCCAGGTGTGATCAAGAGTAATATTCCATTCTTATATGTGATCATGCCTATTCGTGTAAATTAAGTGGTTGCCGAACTAGGGGTCGAACCTAGACTAAGCGAGTCAGAGTCGCTTGTGCTGCCATTACACCATTCGGCATCGTTTAAAAGCCAAGCAAACTAAAATGATTAGATAAACCGATCAATGTGAATTATTAAATAATAATCAGACAGCTGTTTATTATTAAACGATATTTATTAAAATAGATAACAAGGGTTTTATCCCCTCATTACATCCGTTAACGCATCTTTTAATTCAGCATGTTTGAATGTATAGCCTGCATTTTTTAATTTTTCAGGTATAACTTGGGTGCCAGATAATAAAATAGCATCTGCCATCTCTCCAAATAAGATTTTTGCAACAAAGCTTGGCAAAGGTAAGATAGTTGGCCGCTTAATGACTTTACCTAGTACCTCCGTAAATTCTTTATTATCCACCGGATTTGGAGCGGTCAAATTAACAGGTCCAGCAAGTGAATTTTCTTCTAGAATAAATTGAATAGATCCAACCATATCATCAAGACTGATCCAGCTCATATATTGTTTTCCTGATCCTAAGATACCACCTCCACCTAAAAGAAAAGGTGGAAGCATTTTTTTAAGAGCCCCACCCTGCTTACTTAATACGATTCCAGTTCGGATGTGAACAGTTCTAATCCCAGCTTGTTCGGCAGCTTCTGTTGATTTTTCCCACTCAACACAAACCTCTGGAAGAAAACCCTGACTAGAGGGAGAATTTTCAGTAATAACTTCTGATCCTGTATCTCCATAAAAACCAGTGGCTGAAGCACTTATATAAACCGATGGTTTATGTTCGCTAGCCGCAAGTTGCTCTGACAAAAGGCGAGTACCTGTTAGTCGACTCATTTTAATTCGCTCTTTCTTGGCCGCATTCCAGCGACCTTCAGCAATGTTCTCTCCTGCTAAATGGATAACAGCATCTACACCTTCAAACTGAATGGGTTCACTGAAATCTCTACCTAAACCAACAACAACATGCCCTTTGTCAATAAGAGTTTTTTTCAGCGCTGTTCCAACAAGTCCATGTGACCCAGATAAATATATTTTCATTAAATCCCCTTAGTTAATGTATTTAGACAAATCGAATCATTCATAATTTACTTACTGCCATGTATTGAAAAAAAAATACATATAAATAGACCTACTTTAAAGAAGCGAACATTGACCAAAGGCCGAGGGCGTGTAAGCTGATGATGTTGGAGATGGTTATGGCAGATTTAAAAACACAGGTAATTGTTGTTGGCGGAGGTCATGCCGGTTACGAAGCTGCATTAGCTTCAGCTCGTATGGGTGTGAAGACAACTCTAGTCACACTGGATAGATCTCAAATTGGACGATTACCTTGTAATCCCGCCGTCGGTGGTATAGCAAAATCTCATTTAGTATCTGAGGTAGATTCAATGGGAGGCGAAATAGCCAAAAATGCCGATTTTACTGGGGTTCAATATCGTATGCTCAATACACGCAAAGGACCAGCCGTTCAATCCAATCGTATTCAATGCGATAAAATAGCGTATCCATTACGCATTCAAGAAGTGCTCAAAAACCAAGCTAATTTAAGTTTGATTGATGATATGGTCACATCTATTGACACCCATAACGGTAAGATTAAATCAATTACAACTCGTTCTTACGGAACAATTTATGCAAATTGTATTGTTATTTGTACGGGTACTTTTTTACGCGGACGTGTATTAATAGGCACTCAATCTATCGCGGAAGGTAGAATGGGTGAAGAGTCTTCCGAATCTTTATCGGAATCCTTTCAGTCGTTTGGTTTTTCGCTTGCTCGACTCAAGACGGGAACCCCACCCCGAATTCACAGTGACTCTATCGCCTATGATCGGATTGATGAGCAGCCTGGGGAGGACCCACCTCCCCTTTTCTCATATGATGCCAAGCAACTCCGTAAGAACTCTGAAAAAGAAATGTTCCACGTGGAACAATCAAAGTTAATTCCTTGGATACCTGGGGATAGACAACTCAGTTGCTATTTAACTCATACCAATCCACAAACGCATCAAATAATTGCAGACCACCTTCATGAGAGTGCCATGTATGGAGGCATGATTGAAGGCACTGGAGTTCGTTATTGTCCATCTATTGAAGATAAAATAGTTAAATTTTCGGGGCGTGACGCTCATCATGTCTTCATTGAACCAGAAGGACGGAATAACGTCCGCCTCTATCCTAACGGAACCTCAAACAGTCTTCCAGAAGAGGTCCAATTGAAGATGATTCGATCAATTGTGGGCATGGAGCAAGCCGAAATGATTAGGCCCGGGTACGCGATTGAGTATGATTTTGCCGATCCAACCCAGCTTTTTCATTCGTTAGAGACGAAAAAAGTTGAAAATCTCTTTTTTGCAGGCCAGCTAAACGGCACCACCGGATATGAAGAGGCATCCGCGCAAGGATTTGTAGCGGGAGTGAACGCAGCTTGCAAAGTATTGGGAAAATCTGAATTCACATTAAGCCGAAACGAAAGTTATATTGGCGTTTTAATTGACGATCTTGTAACAAAAGGCACCGATGAGCCTTACCGTATGTTTACGTCTAGATCTGAACACCGCTTAACATTAAGGCAAGATAACGCGCCATACCGTTTATATGAGAAAGCGTCTCGATTACAGATATTGAACAAGGACCGCTTACTAGTAACAAAGTATCAGATGGATTCTATTAAAAAAGAGGTTCAGCGTCTCGAAAAGACATTTTCAGGAGGAAAGTCATTAGCACAACTCTTGCGGCAACCCGGAAATACGTATGATGCATTGCCGGCTTCATTACGTGAATGCGAGGATGAGGATGTGATGCGCCAGGTTGAGATCGAGGTTAAATATGCGGGCTATATCAAACGTGAACGGGAACGGATTGAAACAGCACAAAAGCAGGAGTCGTGGAGAATACCGATAGGATTTGATTATGATTCAGTAGGCGGCTTGCGAGCAGAATCTCTTGAGAAACTAAAGAGGGTATTGCCTGAAAACTTGGGGCAAGCAGGACGCATATCAGGCGTAATCCCTTCTGATGTAGCACTTTTGAGCGTAGCTATTAAAAAACTCGAAATGGTTCTATCAGCTGATACGTCAACGTAGCTGAGATTCAAGCGA
>DOEU01000045.1 GCA_003532555.1 Verrucomicrobiota bacterium
ACACGAACACTTAAAAAATTGGTGCCCTGCAGCTCTATTAAATCATCAATCTGAAACTCAAATGGACCATACCCGCCCTCATGCTGACCAATTGCATGGCCATTCAGCCACACATCCGCCCGAAAATTCACCGCATCAAACTGCAACCGAATAGCCCGATCCTTCCACTCCGAAGGAACAGTAAAAAAACGACCATAAACAGAAATGCCCTCGTAATCCTGACGAATCGTCTCCCAGCAACTTGGCACATCAATCGATTCCACCGATTCCAACTTCGAAAAAGACGATGGTAAATACCACGTTTCAGTCCGACTCTGATTAGCCTCATCAAATGCAATTTGCCATGTGCCATCCAACGACATTTCTGAACGTTCCGCCACCCCTTCCGACACGAAAAAACCCACTAATAACAGTACCAAAGTAATCCAACGCATATATCTACTCTCCACGATGTTTCTTATATTCCGGCCATGTTAATACGCCATCTTCATTCGTATCCGCTCCCGGAAATTTCTTAAAATAGGAATCCTTCCAAACTTCTGCAGAAAGTTTTTTTGGCACCGGACGAGGCCTTGCCTCAGGCAATCGCATATCTAAATCTTCACGAAACTGTTCAAGACGATCCGCATAGACCGGATCCAGCGCCACATTATGCCACTCATGTGGATCCTTTGCCGTATGATATAATTCTTCATGTCCATTTTGATAGTAGATATAGCGCCAATCCTTATACCGCAATGCATAACTCTGCTCACGCGGATCATAATAATCAGACCATTTATACAAAGCCGTAAGGGCGGCAGCCGGCCCAGCCCAATCGCCCCGTTTCGGATTATCCAAAAGTGGAACCATCGAAACGCCATCCAACGGGCGACCCCGCTCATTTTTCATTGTATCTGTCGGCAAAGCACACAAATCAAGCAAAGTCGGATAGATATCGATCAACGAAACAGGTACATCAACCTCATGCCCCTTTTGGCTCATCCCCGGAGCCCGAATCACCAACGGCACCCGCGTGCTCTCCTGCCAAAGTGAATTTTTATACACATACGCTTTTTCACCATTACCCCAGCCATGATCACTCGTGAAAATAATCACCGTATTCGACCGAAACGGAGAACGATCAATCTCATCTAAAATTCGACCAATCTGATCATCCACCGAAGTCACACTCGCCAAATACGCTTGGATAAATTTTTTCAATGCCAGCTCGCGATCTCCCCCATACGCCTCAATCAACAGATCATGCATCTTGGCTCCTCGATCACTGCTGCGATCATCTTCATTGGATCTAACCGTATGTTTAAACGTATCCTCAATATCTCCTGCTAAAATTACCGGTAGTTCAACTTCATCCAACGGATACATATCAAAATATTTTTGTGGCACGATCAACGGCGTATGAGGCCGCAAAAAACCAACACCCAAAAAGAACGGCTTATCCATCGAACCTGTTGCAAATGAACGCAAGCGATCGACCGCCCAATCCCCATTCAACTCATCACCCGTTCGATCCCGATCTGTTTCACTTTCATAACGATATACGCGCTGCCTTGACCAATTTCCGGTTCGCCATGTATATGGATTTCCCGTCTCCTCACACATTCGTCCATCTAATTTCATCAACGGGCCATATGACCCATCGATGGCACCAAACTCATCCCGATACGGAGACGGAACATCCGGATGCGCCACCGTCTTTTTTCCATTATAAGCAAACGGTCCATAATCAGATGCATAGCCATATTCACTCCACTCGCCCTCATCTCGGTTATGCATCAACTTACCCGTACCCAACACATGATACCCCTGATTTCGGAAGTGATCCATCATCGTCCTAGAATGCTGTAAAATCTCCACATCATCCCAATTCTCAAAACCAAAACATTGCGAGGTATGCGGATAAATTCCCGTCATAAAACTAGCTCGCGAAGGATTGCAAATAGGAATCGTACAATGCGCCTGAGAAAACCAAACCCCACTCGCTGCCAACCGATCCATGTGCGGCGTGATCACCTGCGGATGTCCACCAAAAGGCCCCACATAATCATTCAAATCATCACAGACAATTAGCACCACATTCAAAGGCTGATTATTCGCATCCCTCGAAGCGACCGCTACAGTCTCTACTACCCATAAACCACCCACCAAGAGTAGCCACTTCAATCCCTGTCCCCTATCCTTCATAATCAACAATTTCCTCCGCCTCGCAAACCGACATAATATATGCGACCACTGCATCATGTTCTGGATAGACACAATATGCTTTAAATGCTGCTTCATCTGGAAAAACACTCATTAAACTCACATCAAAAAAAGAGGCCCCATAAGCCGCAATATTAATCCCCACTTCATACTGATCAATTTCCGAGATAATGGACGGTAATAACTCTAAACGCCGCTTCACTTCCAATGCTAGATCCGCCTTACCGACCCCCTCGACTTCTGATTTTAGTTTCCAAAGTACCACATGTTTATACATCGCTATTCACCCTCCATCTTATCAATCTACCCATAAAAAATAATTAAGCCCAACCACTACGCCTCATCAAGCAACACCGAAACCCGCTTCAGCGTCAGATACTCCTCCAAGCTATAGCGAGAGCAATCTTTTCCAACCCCACTCTGCTTTAACCCACCATGCGGCAACTGCACGCCATAATGCGGCTCATTCACGCACACACTACCGGCTTCAATTCCCTCCGCCGCGCGCAAGCCCCGCGAAAGACCCTTGGTAAAGACATATGCTGCCAAACCACACGACGTCTCGTTCGCCAAAGCAATCTCGTCATCTGCATCCGTAAAGGGAAGAATCGAAAGCACCGGACCGAACACCTCCTCACACGCAACACGCATCTGCGCATCCACATCTCGAAGAATCGTAGGCTCCATAAAATAGCCCACCCCATCCACGCGAGAACCACCGCAAACAAGAGTGGCCCCCTTCTGGACCGCTTCATCCACTTTTTCAAGAACGTGATCGCGAGCTTCAGCCGTAATCATCGGCCCCATATCCACCCCCGCAGCACACGCCGCGGCCGCCTCCACAAATGCTTCATAGATCGAAGTATGAACATAACAACGATTCGGTGACACACAGACCTGACCCGTATTCACAAACTTCAGCCCAATCACTTTTTCCGCAGCTACCTGAACATCCGCATCGTCATACACCAACACCGGAGAGTTACCGCCTAATTCAACCGAAAAATGTTTAATCGAAGTACATGAAGCTCCCATCACTTCCAATCCACCCCGCGTCGAGCCAATCATCGTCACCATCGCTGGAACCGGACTCTCCAATAGCCGATTCGTGATGCTATAATCAGAGCACGTCACCATATTAATGACGCCATCAGGAATCCCCGCCTCAGCCGCCAAATAGACCGCTTCCAACGTCGCCAGAGGCGTTAATTCCGAAGGCTTCAAGATACAACTACAGCCCGATGCCAACACCGGCCCTAATTTATAGCCCAAATTTAACAACGGGAAATTCCATGCCAAAAAACCCACCGTTACGCCCAAGGGCTGCCTTTGCACATAATGCAAGAAACGCCCATCCGGATCATGTAGAACCGGCTGCTCTACTCGCTCCGCCTCTTCAATAAAAAATCGTAAACAGGTCGTCAGCATACCAAAATCATACTCCGCATTTTCACGCGGCTTTCCTGTCTCTTGCATCAACAGCTCAATCAAACGCTCCCGATGCTGGTCCAGCAAATCCGCATAGCGAAGAATCCGCGTTTTCCGCTCCGCAGCGCTCATCCTCGACCAACTTGAAAATCCCTCTATCGCCGCTAACAACGCTTCATCCATCTGCTCAATCGAACCCTCAAACACCTGGCCAATCAACGCCTCTGTTCTTGGATTTAATACTTCAATAGGTTTGTTCGAATCGACCCGATCGGCCCCGATCAACATTGGATACGTCTTCATCATTCTTTATCTCCGTTTGATTAATACAAAATAGCTGAAGCTCTTTCAGATCAGGCTCCACCCCTAATCCCGCTTCTTTCGGAACATATACTCGACCTTCCTCAACGACCACCGATGTTTGATACATATCCGTCCGCATTGGATTCGGCGAATTATCCACCTCCAACAATAAGGCTTGCGGTTCAGCACGCCCTGGTTCGGAACTTGCTGTCGCCAAAAAATGCGTAGCGCATGCCAAATTAAGCTGCGTACCCCAGCAATGTGGAATCACATTCACGCCTTTGGCAGATGCCAGCGCCCGAATTTTTAAAGCCTCTGTAGGTCCTCCACAATATGCCATATCCGGCTGAAGAATCGTAGCCGCACCCGCATGCAATAATTTGTCAAAACCCCAACGCGTCTGTTCACACTCACCGGTTGCCACCGCAATATCCAACTTCTTACACAATGTGGCAAATGCCGCCGGTTGCGTCGGCGAAAGAGGCTCTTCAAACCAACGATATTGGTGCGCCTCTAACCAACGCCCCATCTCAATCGCTTCATTCAAATCATACGCATGATTCGAATCAGCCATCAACGTCTGCTCCGGAAACGTCTTACGCATCGCTTCAATTAACATCCGATCAAAAGCGATATTTTTCCCAACCTTAATTTTAAGCGCTCCAAATCCATTGCCCACATGTTCACCCGCTTCCGTCAAAATGCTATCCAATAACGCATGCTCCTCTTGACGGATAAAATACATCCCCGTCGCATAGCCCTCTAACTGCTCATGTTCTGCCCCGCCCATTAATACCGAAGCACTCACATTCAAGAGCTTGCCCTTCAAATCAAGAAGTGCCATATCCAAGCCAGATATCGCCCCCATCATCACCCCCTGCATCGCAAAATCATGCGATGCATGCCAACAAATGCTCCATAAACGCTCATTTAAAAGCGCATCCTGCCCGATCAAAACAGGCGCATAAAACTGCTCGACCGCCGTTTGCGTAACCGCTGCAGGTCCATAACACTCACCCCAACCCGAAGCACCGCTAGAATCAACCACTTCAATCAATAATGCGTTTCGTTTCGAATAATACCACTGAGAGAACCCAATCGGCTCATCCAGCTCATGTTCCAATAAATATGTACGAATTCGTTCAATCATTCTAACCCACTTTCAACGTTGAGGCATAAGTCATCAAAATCGTTGCCACAATAATTAAAAGAACCCCCAGTAATAAGATCTGGAACGGTTTTTTCATACCCTTCCACTCCCCCGAAAACCAAGCTGCCACATTGCTCACAATCAAAGAGAGACCCAACATCATTGGCCAGCAAATCATCGTGCCAATATCCCCCATTAAAGCAACCCCTTGCCCATACGTACCCAAAGCTGCAAACCAGAGTAATCCTGCAATAACAGCCCACTTCACAACCGATCCCATTCCTTTTATACGAAACGAAGAGAACGAACGGTTTTTAATCAATAAAACAAAGGCATAGCCTGCATTCATCAGATAAGCACCCACTAAGACAACCACCCAGCGAGCTAAAGCTGTATTACGTGGAATCGCGCCCTGCTCTTCCGCAATCCGACCAATCTCAACTGTATTATCAAATCCAACCGCCAGCATCGCCGAAAGAATCCCGCAGACCGATGCAATAATCAATCCCGCCCGAAACTCAGATCCCGTTTTAATACCCTCTAACTGCTGCCCGCGCTCCGCCAAACACGCATCCCGCTTTAAGCCAGCAACCGTCACCACATAAACAGCCAAAGCCAAAATCAATAAGCCACCCAAAATATACGGAATGCTTGGTGGATAAATCGCATCAAACCGCAAGATGAAAGGAACCAGCGCACCCGCAATCGAACACAGCCCCATTACAATCCCATACGTCAGCGACATCCCAATATACCCCACCGAGATTCCAAACATGATCCCGCCGATACCCCAGAAAAATCCAAGAATACCACCTGTCCAAATCTCCTTCGCAGGTGCCGTAGCCAATACCGCACCCAAATCTGGAATCACCAACTGCGCCCAGATCAATGGAAAAATAACCATCGCAACCGTGGCATGAATGAACCACCACGCCTCCCACGCCATTGGCTTCACAAACTTCATTCCTAAACCAAACGTTCCCTGAAAGACACTTGCTAACACCACAATCATAATCGGAACATATATCTCGCTCATTGATTCACTCCCTCTTTTCTATATTTCATTCTCAACCGAAGATAACCGCAACATCCGATGATTTTTCTTTCGATACGCCGCGGGAGATATCCCCATATTTTTTCGAAACTGTCTTCCAAAATGCGTGTAGTCATTAAAACCAACCCGATAACAAATCGCCGACGCACTTTCATTCGAATCACGCAAGAACTGGCAAGCTTGTTCAATTCTCAATCCATTTAAATAATTTAAAAATGTCATACCTGTTTCATGCTTAAACAAACGGCAAAAATAGGTTTCTGAGGCCCCCGTTAATTGAGCCATTTGATCTAATTTAATGGACTCCGAAAAATGATCATGGATATAACTCAGTGCCTTGCGTAGCCCCGGATAATAACGTGAAATCGTCCCCGAAACTCCATCCGATATTCGTTCAGAAAATCGAACTTCTTCTGCAGATTGCTTTGAAATTAGTAGCATCAACTGGAGAAAAATCGAACGCGCTTCCGCCTGAGCGCATTCCGTGTCCATATTTGTAAACGCATGAAGTTGTTCAAAATAAAGCAGTAACTCTCTCTGAATTTCCGGCTTCATATGAATCCGAATGGCACATACATCCTCCATAGAAAACGAAGCGATAAACCTAAAATAATAGCGATTAGGCGAATCGCTGCACATTAACTCATCTATATTTTGAATAGATGAATCCACTACCTGCGGCAAAAAACTACAACAATAAGCACACCGCCGAGCTTGTTCCTGATTTTCATCCAATACATGCAAGGTATACGGTTTTAAAATAAGTAGATCACCTACTTGCATACCTATCTCATCGGACTGGAAGCGGTTGATTAAACTCCCTTCCACTACAAACAGCATCTCAAAAAACTCATGCCGATGCATCTCTACTTTCATTAAAGTCCGACGACTCAC
>DOEU01000139.1 GCA_003532555.1 Verrucomicrobiota bacterium
AACGAATTAATTATAGCGTAAAACTCAATTTGGAACATTTGCTTCAACTGAAAGAAGATCGCGAATTTGACAGTCTTATTTCAAACTTGAATCAGATGCTTGCTCCGTTTAAAGATTATCAGGACATTCCGTCTAATTTAATGCGATATCGTGCTCTTTTGATGGAGCTCTATTTCTTAACGGAAGAGTATGATCAAGCTTTAGCTTATGCATCGCAATTGGCATCCGATGGTGGAGATGATGTGGCATTGGTTGAGAATGCACGGACCTATCAGGCATTGTCTCTAATTCAGAGCGGTCGGTCTGATGATGCACAGGTATTGATGAATCAATTGGGTTGGTTGGGCGATTTACGTGAAGATTCGAATCCCAAACAACTCTATCTGGGTGCCAAGTTGATGAGCGTTAAGGAAGAGTATAGCCAAGCCATGGAGTTAATTGCATATGTTATTGCATTTAATTCCCAAGATACAGAATGGATGCAGCCGGCGGAGTTATTATGTGCGGAAATTTATATGAAACTGGGGATGCTTGATTCAGCCGAGGAAGTGATTCGTCAGATTTCATTGCTCTATCCCAATACGGCAGAGTACGATGCATCTCTTATTTTGCAAGACAAGTTGGTGGAATTGCGTGCAATAGAGGCAATTGAAACCGATAGTTAATTTAAAAACGACAGGAGAATAAAAAATGAAGAATAGGAAAAAACAAATGGGCTTAATCCTTTTGCTACTGGTAGTTTCCACATCGGCTTTTGCGCAAGTAGAGGGAGGAATTACGGAAGAAAAAACGACGCTATGGCAAATGATTTTACAAGGGGGCTGGGCGATGATTCCATTGGGATTAATGTCAACAGCTATGGTTTATTTTATCGTACAAAACACATTAGCGCTGAGGGAAAAGGTACTTTTACGCCCGGACTTACTTCCTGAGTTTATTGCGTTAATGAAGGATAAGAAAATTATCGAGGCACATTCCAAGTGTAAAGAGAATGAAACGTTATTTACCTATGTATTTCAGGCGGGACTCGAACGATGTTCTACCACGCGTGAAATTAACTTTGGCAAAGTGAAAGAAGCTATTGATGAAGCGAGTACAGAAGAGGTAACGAGTTATATGAAGCCGATCGATTATCTATCGATTATTGGCGCAACGGCTCCGATGTTAGGTCTATTGGGAACAGTTTCAGGGATGATCAAAGCGTTCCAAACGATTGGTTCTCAGGGCATGGGTAAGCCAGAAGTATTAGCCGGTAATATCGGTGAGGCACTGGTTACTACTGCAACAGGATTGATTATTGCGATTCCTGCGATGCTCTTTTATTACTACTTCCGAAATAGCTTTATCAAAACAACTGCTTCTTTAGGCCGTAATATTGGGGGTCTTTTGGATACGTTGGAAACGGGTGAGTTACCGCTTGGTTTTGCGGAATATTCTGAGTAACTGAAGCAATATGCTCTTGAGAGAGGTATAGCATGAAACTGAAATTACCAGCCCGCGAAGATGCTGCGGTAGATATGGCTCCGATGATCGACCTTGTTTTTCTGTTGTTGATCTTCTTTATGGTTGCGTCGGTGGTCACAGAGCTGGAAAAAGTGGAAGTAGAAATTCCTGAATCAAATTATGCAAAAGTACCGGAAGATACTAAGGGGCGTATGATGCTTTCGGTTGATGCAAATAATGTGATTTATGTCGGAACCTTGGCCGTTACTATTAAAGAGCTCAAGACGTTGGTTGAGTCCGAGCTGGATGTGAATCCAGATTTGAGAGTCTTAATTCGTGCAGACCAAGTGGTGGAATATAAAACTTGTAAAGAGATTATGATTGCCTGTGGTGAAGTGGGTGCAACCGACTTAATCTATGCAACATTTGAGGAATAAAGATGAAGCTACTCGATGAAATGATTAATAAAAAAGCGGAGTTGCAAATTGCTCCGTTGATCGATGTAGTTTTCCTACTTTTGATCTACTTTATGGTCACGGCTTCTTTGATCAAAAAGGAAGCGGATTTAGGCTTTATGTTGCCTGCGAAGGTTGATGTCCCTGAATCTCTCGATATACCAATTGAGGTCTTAATTGAAGTTTCTGAATTGGGCGATATTTTGATCGAGGGAATGGTGTTTGGAAAAGACGAGAGCAATTTAGATGATTTAATCGGGCAACTGCTTTCATTAAAAGAAGCTGCAGATTCTTCGGGAAGTGAACTGATTGTGAATATTCTACCAGCGGATAAGGCGCTTCATGGTCGCATTATTAATGTTATGGATGCATGTGCAGCTGCAAATGTGAAGAATATGTCCTTCAGTATGACGATGTAATCAAAGTAGGTTGTTTGCTGAGGAGCTTAGGTCTTTATTTGGATTTGATTTTCTTAAAGTACGATTGTTTGTGTTTTTAATCCTGCTTGTACGGCTGATTCCTGATCGCATAAAACGGCAACCCTTGGATTGCGAAATGCGGCATCTAAGATTTCACCGAATTGGTTAAAATGTTGTTGTGTTGTTGAAAGCACATCGTCGCGTAATTTTTGACGTTTTGTGTCGGTATATCCTAGCAGTTGTCTCTTTGTATTTGTGAATGATTTTGAATCGGGCAACATATAAGCATCGAGCTGACCAATGGCTCCGATCAATGATCGGGTTAGTTCGGCTTCATCTAATTTTAACTCTTTTAAGAACTGACCCGTTTGCTTATATATTTCGATGGAATCTTCTAAATTAGGATCGCGATACGATGCAAATGTAAAGGTTCCTGCCCGTTGATCAAACGCACACATACCGCCATACGCACCGCCTTGAACTCTAATTTTTTCCCAGAGCCACGCTGTTTGTAAATAACGACTTATCACGAGTGCTGATCCATGCATTTGGTAGTCATATTCATATAAATTAGCGGCTGCGCCTACAAAGTTTATTCGACTTGGAACAATAAGGGCTTCGGAAGTCGAATAGGTCTGTTTATGTAGTTGGGTGGGTTGATTAGAGCATGTGGGGAGGGTGGATACAAATTGTTCAACTTTAGGAAGAAGATTCTTTAAAGCAGGATCTTCAGCGGTGAGATTAATCAAGACTCCATTTTGCGATATCATTTTTTGATGTATGGTTTCTATTTTCTCGTGAATCTTCAACCAGTCGGTATCTATACGTTCAAGAAGGTCTCGTGCAAAAAAGAGAGCATCAATACCCCCTATTTTTTCATTAAGGGTATAAGCTGTATGGTCGGTTGCTTTGAGTCGTGTCATGACGGCTGAATGTCCTCTAGGAATAATGGAGCTTTCTAGATCAGATTTGTGCTCAAGTACAATTTGTTTAAATCGTTCAGAATCATCAAATGTGGGATGTAGAAGAATCTCTTTGAAAAGGTGGAGAAGATCATCAACTCGGGAAAGCATGCATTTTCCGCGAAAGAAAAAATGATGAATACTGTCGGCATGTTCTTCATGAGGAGAGATGAAAGGGGTGCCGTATATGCCGCCGGTTGTAATCGCAATACGTTGTGATAATTCACTGTATGTTGTATTTTTAGTTCCCATTTCAAGGTAGAGGTTTCCAAGTAGAGATACATATGGAATTTCATCTTCGTCTAAGATGTTTAGATTTAGTCCCAGATCCATGTAAAGAATCCCATTGGTGAAGAGAGGGTGTTGGAGAATGGTGGCTTCTTTATGGAATTGCTCTTGGCTATGAATGGTTTTGATTTGAGGTTCTAGATCTTTTCGATTGAGTAGAGGTAGGGATGCAATAGCTTCGGTTGAATCTGGGGCTTCTTGAAGTTGCAGAAGAGCTGCTGTTTGTTGTTGAATTTTTTCTAGTTGAGGTAGGCTCATCTCATTCTTAATATTAGCCAGCCGATCTTTTTCGGCGGATTCTGTTTCAGTAGCGAGACCGGGGTCTGGATGCAGGGTTACAGTTGAGCGATGATTGTTTTCGATAAAATATGTTTTGAGCATGGCTTCAAAGAATCCAGGTTGTTGAGCCTGCTGCGTGAGTTTCTGCAAGGGGTTCTCAAAAGCAATTAGTTCTAAAGGATCGGCTCCGTAGACCCAGCCGTTGAGTGATTTTAACCAGAGCGCAAGTCCACGTGGAAATCCACCGGAGTTATTTTCACGCAGGTCAAATTCAAAACTATTCAATGCAGCTTGAATATCTTGGTCCGAGACACCACTTGTTACGAGCGTTTGAAGGGTATCAAAAATAAGGGTTTCTGCTTTTTCTAACTGTTTTTTATCCACGCCTTTTAAACCAACACAAAAGCACATTTGCTTTAAGTGCGTTTCAAGTCCGCCGCCTGTTAGGTCTTCTCCCAGTCCGGATTCGATGAGGGCTTTCCGAAGCGGAGAGGCGGGAGTGCCTAAAAGAATGTGATCGAGTAGGTTGAAGCTAAAGACGGTTTCTGCTTTCACGGGGCTGGGAAGAGCCCAGTTGATCGTAAACATGGGAGTTGGGTTGAGTTCGCTTTCAGAAACAGCGTAGGGAAGGGTGACTCGGATCGGTTCTACAAAAGGTTTTTGCACTTCTACAGAGGAGTTGGGCTTTATTTTTGAATAGGCATTTAAATATTCCGCTAATAGCCGAAAGCGGTCTTCTTCGGGATCGTCTCCGTAAAAAACAATACAAGCATTGCTTGGATGATAAAAATTAGCATGAAATTCTTTAAAAGCTTCATATGTGAGCTGGGGGATAACTTCTGGCTTCCCTCCCGAGTCTAATCCATAAGTTGTATTTGGAAAAAGAGATTGTTGCGATGCTTCCATCAGAACGGATTCTGGTGAGGAGTACACACCTTTCATTTCATTATAAACCACTCCTTTATATTCTAAAGGCTGATCAATCTCTTCTAAATGATAATGCCATCCCTCTTGCATAAAGAAATCACGTGTAATACGGGGTTTAAAGACAGCATCCAAATAGACTTCTACAAGATTATGGAAATCTTGGATATTTTGACTGGCAACTGGATAGCAGGTTTTATCGGGGTAGGTAAATGCGTTAAGGAAGGTTTGTAGGGAGCCTTTTAGAAGTTGAACAAAGGGATCTTTGACGGGATATTTTTCAGAACCACATAAAACGGTATGTTCTAAGATATGGGCAACTCCGGTGGAATCTTGTGGAGGCGTTCGAAAGGCAATACCAAAACATTTATTCTCATCTTGATTGGAGAGAAATAAAATTTCGGCTCCGGTTCCCTTGTGTTCATAGATTTTTGCTTCCGTATCGAGCTCGGGCAGATACTTTTGTTCAATGAGAGAGAATGAGTTCATAACTTGCTTTCGATTCTAATTAAAATATTCGCTAACTGATGTGATGGGGTTTAAAGATATGATGATAAATCTAAATCGGTCCAAATTTCAACTTGAGGATGATGGAATAGAACTTGTCCGGCAATCAGGGTCGTTGGTTCTTTTTTAAGCGTTATGAGAATATCGCGTTTACTTTCTCCCGTGGCTAGAAGAATGATACGCCGGCAGCTCTGAATAAAAGAGGCACTTACGCTCACGCCATCCATGCCATCAGGTCGGTTGGTATGTAGCGTCTTTTCAGCGGATCGGGCTATTGCATCCGTCTGATTAAAAATTCCAGCAGTGTGTCCATCGGCACCAACTCCAAGAAGGCCGAGATGGGGTGAAGAAAGGGTGTCTAGCTGGTTGGAAAATTGAATGCATGCTTCTGTAGGTGAACGGGAGGTGTCTACAGCAATAAATTGAGCGTTGCCGTTGAGCGCGTTCAGCATAGGTTTGAGGTTGAACGCATTATTTTTTTCTGAGTCTACGGGAACACATCGTTCGTCACTAAGAAAGATTCGACAATCGGGATGTATATCGAATTTTTCTTGAGCTAATTGATTATATATTTGGTAGGGAGTGGATCCTCCGCTAAGCATGAGAGGTCCCTCTTGTTGAAGGTGCTTTCGTAAAAGATCACCCATGTGATGGCTTACTTCTTCGGATGAAGGGAAGGATCTAAATTGCATTATTTTTTGAACTCCAGATTATTGGCTAACCATGATTCCTATACATAGTAGGTTCGATTCTTAATTGCAATCATGGAGAGTGTAAGAGAGAGAGTTCAATCTTCAGACAAATTTCATTTTCTTGTGAATTAAAATATTTTCGTTAAACCCGTTGGCAGTAATTACTTATTGAGAGATATATCCAGTTAGATCGTTCATTCAACTCATCTACGATTTTTGTATCCCTCTTTAGGTAAATAATTCTGTTCATACTATCCAAATTGGTACTTCATGGTTGATAATCAAAATAGTTAAAGGAATAGAATTTTCGTCAGTAATGAATGTTACTATTCTGATTCGTAATTGATCCATATACGAGGTCTTTTATCATTCGCCGTTGACTCCATAATGGGTTGAGGCTAAAAAATGTGCTCTGCACCCGTGGTGAAATTGGTAGACACGCAAGATTCAGGTTCTTGTGCCAGAAATGGCGTGATGGTTCGACTCCATTCGGGTGCACCAATTTTTGGGTCCGGTGGAGCCTTTTTTATTTTCTTTCTATGAAAACCGTTTTCACGGGTTAAAAAAAAGAGTACATTCGCGCGCTTCAATATAGGAGATACGTATGGATGTTGCTGAGATTAATGAGAGTTGGTTTGATGAACAGGCGCAAGCAGAGTCGTTAGATCGGGATCTATGCCATACGGTTTTATCAGCCTTGGCGGACGCAGGACGCGTGAGTGATGCGTTGAGTGGAGGTCAGCAACTATTAGAACATTATACGGAGCAAAGCCGATTTGATGATGCAATTTTTGTATTGAGCTGGCTGGCAGAGCATTCGGGTTCACAGGAGGATGTGGTCGATCGTCTTAAAAAAATATTTGGGCGTGATAAAAATGCGATGAAGCTGATTGAGCCGGCGGGATTTAGTTCATCGAAACCCTTGGCGGATTGTTTTGAACGATTGGTTTATCTGCGGAGTCTCAAAGATGGGGCTCTTTGTTATCATACAACATGGGGCTTTGGAGTTATTGAAGAGATTGATTATTTCTACGCTGAACTGGAAATTAATTTTGAGCAAAAAGGAGATCATACCCTGGCGTTTTCTTATGCAGCAGAATCACTAGAGTTATTAGGTGATGACCATATTCTAGCCCTTCGACAACGGGACCCAGATGGTCTGAAAGAGCAGATTAAAAAACAACCGGGTGAGATTATTCGGTTGGCATTGCAAAGTTATGGAAACATGAGTGTGGCACTTCTAATTGAGCGTTTGGTTCCATCAATTGTTCCGGAAAGTGGTTGGAAACGATTTTGGGATGGAGCACGTAAAGCGTTAAAGGAGGATGCTTCAATTGAGATCCCGCGTAAACGAAGTGAATTGATTGAATTGCGCGATGGCATGGCGTACGACGATACTTGGTTTGAGAAATTAGCTGAAGAGCGGGACATCACAAAATTATTTGAGCGCTTTAAAGAGGTGCTTGAGCGTGGTTTGGATATAAATACGGAAACGGCTCAGCAGGTATTAAGCGAGCGGCTGGCATTTGTGATTGGGGGAGCTCCGAACGCGAAGCCAGAGTGGAAGGCAGAAGGATTTATTTATGCTCGTTTGCTCGACGTAGAACCCATCGGACTAGATGTGGATGCTATTTTACATGCACTTATTGAATCTGATTTAGGCGGTATGTTAGATCAACTTCCGAGTCGTCAGCTTGAAACATTATTAGCAATCTTATTTGAGAATGATAAAGAGGCGCTGGTGTTGCGTTTGAAGCGAGTCCTTCCAAAAGTGAGTCATCCGGTGTTCAACGAAATTATGGCCGCTTTCTGTCGGCATGGAGTTGAAGAGGTTGCTAAAGAGATTATGGCAACGGCATTGGGTCGGCGTAAAGCCAGTGCGCCCATGTTATTGTGGTGTCAGCGTGCAGAAAAAAAGGTTCGTGAGTGGAATTTAATCTCAAAAAGTGATTTAGCCTTCCGCATACAAGAAGTCTTGGAAAAAGACTTATCGGGAGCACTGTTACGGGCTCAGAATCAGTTGCGGGAAAAATTCCAACAGCAAGAGTGGCTTCATGATGTGATGGATGAAATGAGTGAGCAGCAGCGGCGTGACTTTATGCGGCGGATTAATGAGGGCCAGGGTTGGGAAGTTTTAGACCGCAAATCGGTATTGGCAAAAGTGTTGCGAAAATACCCTGAATTGCAAGATATTGTGACTCCAGCGGGTGCAGTTGTTTCGAAGAAAGAAGTACCTTTAACATCATCGCGTTCTTATCGGGAACGGCAGGCTCAGCTTGAAAAATTGATGAAAGTAGATATTCCTGAGAACTCAAAAGAAATTGAAATAGCTCGGAGCTATGGAGATTTACGTGAAAATGCTGAATTTAAATATGCAAAAGAGCGTCAGGGATTATTGATGGCGCAGGGCGCTCAGTTAGCTGAAGATTTAGAAAAAGTGAAACCTAGTGATTTTGAAGATATACCCTACGCTGTTGTTTCCATCGGAACCGGTGTTCAATTGCAGCAAGCAGATGGGAGTGAAATTATCTATTTTATTCTGGGCGCATGGGATCAAGATGATGATCTTCACATTTTATCTTCTGAAACACGCTTGGCACAAGCTTTGTTGGGCGGTAAGAGTGGAGACTCTATTGCGGTGCCAGAAGGGCAAGTAATTTTGAAAGAAGTTTTACCGCTTTCTGATGATGTAAAAGCTTGGATTCGAGCCTAAGAAGAGCGGTATAATTTATTTTATGCCAGGTTGAGGCGGATGAACTGGTAGGAGTAAAAAATGCCGAAGTTGAAGGAACAAGGGCGCGTTAGGGCACATCGCTGGCGCGATAGTATCTTTGTTCAACTGGTTATAAAATATCCTCGTTCAGCTAGGTTGCTTTTGTTGGTTCTATTGTTAAGCATCTCATATCGAATTTGGGAAACTGGCTCATATCTGTTGGCGCAACTGGCGCGAGTGCAAGTGATCGAATCGGTACGAGCGGATGAGGCGAATCAGTTCAAGGAAGCACAGCAGATACGAAAAAAGCTCGATCAAATTATTAAAAATACGCAAGCCTTCCCTTGTGCCGAAGAGGTGGCATTAGAGGCTTCATTAGTGAAGCAATACAGCGAGTGGCAGCGGGTTGCCGATCAGACTTTGTCGTTGTTTTCTGATATGGCTAAGCGAGATATAATTGATCAGGATCGGGTAGCGGATTTTAGTTGGATTTGCGCTCGTTCAGCGGCATGGAGTTTATTGGTCGAGAAGCCTGATCTTGCTCTGGATTGGCTTGTTCGTGGTGAGACATGGCGTTCCAGAATTGATATAGCGATGCCTGTTGAGACTGTGCGTGCTTGGGAGGCGTTGCGAAGCGAGGCCATGGGGTTAGCTTCCATACAAATCTATGTTCCAGAAGAAGTGCGTGAAGTAATTATATGGCCGTTGTTTGATGATGGAGCGCGAAAGGTGCAGAGCGATCCCATTTTGCACACAGATCAATATCCGATTGTGTG
>DOEU01000022.1 GCA_003532555.1 Verrucomicrobiota bacterium
GCGCAGAAACGGGCTGGTTCGCTGCCAGAAGAGGGACTTGGATTGATGCTTTTCCGTAAGGCAGTTGAGGCGATGAATGAGGTTGCAGCTTAAGGCAACATGGTGCGTATGATGGTTGCGCTACCTGTAAGGGTGTAGCTGGGAAGTCCGGCCGGAATAAGAACAGATCTACCAGTTGGAACTGTGAGGGTATCTTCTAAGCCCCATTCTAAGCTAATTTCACCTTCGGCAATGAATAGTGCATTGAAACTGTTGCCATCTAAGGTACATGTATGGGTTCCGTTGAGAAGCCATTTATCGATTTGGAAGTACTCGCAGGTTGCAATCTGCCAATGTTCGATAGCATCTGTTTTTGAAAGGCAGATTGGTTCGATGAGGGGGTTTTGGTTATCATCCCAGTTAATAACTTTTACGGCTTTTTCCAGATGAAGTTCACGGGAGGTGCCATTATTTTCGATTCGTCCCCAGTCGTAGATACGATAGGTTGTGTTTGAAGATTGCTGTATTTCCAGAATGAGGCAGCCGCTGTCAATTGCATGAACGCTTCCACCGCGAACGAAGATAGTACTCTCTTTTTGAACGGGAATTCGTTTAAGAAGTTCTTCACTGGTGTTGTTTTCTACGGCGGTTAAAAATTGTTCTTGGGTCGTATTGGGTTTCAGTCCGCAATAAACAGCTGCTTCGTTATCGCCCAGTAGATACCACATTTCTGTTTTGGGCTCTCCTCCATATTGAGCGGCTGTTTGATCGTTTGGATGAACTTGAACACTGAGTTTTTTTGATGCATCGATGAGTTTGATCAAAAGGGGGAAGGCATCATTATTCGTTTTGTTTCCAATAATCATTTGTGGTGCCCGTTTAAGGAGTGAGCGAAATGATTCTCTGGCATATGTGCCATTTTCGATGATACTCATGCCGTCTTTATGGTCGGTAATTTCCCATGATTCGGCATAGATGCCTGTGGGAAGATTGCGATCATAGATTTCGGGTATGCGGAAGCCTCCCCAAGGATAATCTTTGTAGACGGGCTGAAACATTAGGGGGTATAGGTCAATATTCATGGTGTTGAAATTATAGAGAAACGGGTGCAATTCAAAGCGGAAAACGTTATACGTCTATACATGGAAGAGCCGCGTAATAGAAAAGTGAACCGAGATCGATGGGAATTGGATCGCGTTCGTTATCAGATGAATCATCCGGCGGCTCCTCAGCGTGATATGGTTTCGGTGAAAGATATTGTTGCAGATGTGGCAGCGGGCTTGGAACAACCGTTACAAGAGTCGATTAGGGTTCTTCGTTCGGTTTGGCCCAAATTGGTGGGTACATCCATTGCGTTACAAAGCGATCCGGGATTTATTAAAGAAGGTGTTTTGTATATTTTTGTGAGACATGCAGGGTGGCTTTCAGAGCTTGAACGAATGCGTCAGCCGATTTTACATAAAATTGAGGATTGCTACACAGAGATGAATATTCGTCGTTTACAGTTTGAATTGCGCCGTCCGGATTAAAGAATTGAGCCTGCTAGATCAGCTAATTCGGAACGCTCCCCTTTGGTGAGGTTAATGTGGGCATAGATGCGTTGTCCTCGCATTTTTTCGATAAGATAGGAGAGTCCATTGGAGTGACTGTCTAGGTAGGGGTGATCAATTTGGAAGATATCGCCTGTAAAGATTATCTTTGTTCCCTCTCCTGCGCGGGTAATAATGGTTTTAATTTCATGGGGGGTAAGGTTTTGCGCTTCATCGATGATGAAGAAAGTTTTCACAAGACTACGTCCGCGAATATATGACAAGGGTTCAATTACCAGTATTTTATCGTCGAGAAGTTTGGTTACTTGGCTACGTTTGGTGAATCCTTCTGCGTGTTCGATAACGCCGAGGTTGTCAAAAAGAGGTTTCATGTAAGGGTCTAGTTTAGATTGAATATCGCCGGGGAGATAACCAATATCTTTATTACTGAGGGCTACGATGGGGCGAGCCATTAAAATTTGCCGATAGCTTTTCTTACGTTTAAGTGCGCCCGCTAAGGCTAATAAAGTTTTTCCGGTTCCGGCTCGACCGGTGAGGGTGATTAATCGGACCCGATCATTAAGGATCGCATCAAGCGCAAATGTTTGTTCGGAATTACGAGGCGTGATTCCAAAGGCTGGAACTTTATCGACATGGCGAATAAGATTTAATTCTTCATCATAGGCGGCTAATGCGGATTTTTGATCGCTTCGGAGGATTAGATATTCGTTGGGAGTTAGGGGTGGATCTGCATTTATTTGGTCTACGGGGAATTCATAAGGGGGTTTGTACATTTCAGTGATGAGCTCACCGTCGATATGATCAACGATACGGGAGCCGGTATAGAGGCGTTGTACGTCGCTAACGTGATCATTTTTATAATCTTGGGACATAAGACCAACGGCTTTAGCTTTTACGCGCAAATTTACATCTTTTGTGACAAGAATAGTAAGTCGTTCCGGGTGCTCCATGGCGACTTGATAGGCCGTATTTAGAATCTGATGATCGGGTTTTTTCTCGGTAAAGTTAGCAGCGAGTTTCTCATCGAATTGACCTTCCATCCGAATACAGATACGCCCTAAACCAGGACCGATAGATACGCCATCGCCAAATAGCATATCGCTACTGAGACTATCAACGGTACGGGCAAATTCTCTTGCATGAAAATTTAGAGATTCATTACCCTTTTTAAAATTGTCTAGTTCTTCTAATACAGTGATGGGAATGACGATGTCATTTTCACCAAAGTGATGAATGGAATTGCTGTCGTGCAAGATCACATTTGTATCGAGAACAAAAATTTTCATGGCCGACGCTGGAGGCATGGGATTATTCCTTCTTTTTATTTATCGTGGGATGATCTTTATTGGGTGTCAACGCGGAATTTGTATGGAACGAAAAAAATGGTTATCGAAGTTGAAGCCAGCGGCTAATTTTCATTCGGTTATCTGCGATAAAAGTATATAGACGTTTTGCAAAGGGTTTTAGGATGGGCCAGCGAGTCCACGCTACCCAGCTTGATAACCCAACGGATTGATATGCTGCATGGACGGCATCAATCCCGTCTAACCACGCTCCGGAGGGTAGAAGAACGTTCATTTTTCCAGAGGCTTTTTCGATAGAAAGTTGGGGGTAGTCTTTAAGGGCCTCTGTATCATGAATATCTATAAATTGTATGGTTTTGTGTGTATCATAGTGCATTAAG
>DOEU01000076.1:0-5528 GCA_003532555.1 Verrucomicrobiota bacterium
TAGAAGAGTATATGGATAAACATGATGATCCAACCGAGGTTGAATTCTACCTTTGTGGTCCACCAATTATGTTGCAGTGCGTTAACGAAATGGTTGACGAATTGGGCGTAGAATCCGAAATGGTTCGTGCCGACGACTTCGGTATCTAGCTGCCTCCGTAGATAGTCGAAAACCCCGTCTAGATTGGATGGGGTTTTTATGCTAGTCTATCATCAGCGATATGATAATCCACCTCATCAATAAAGCTTAGTTCAACAATGTTATCTGCTTTGTTTAGCAACTGGCCGCACTCTTCACTTAAATTCAAAAGATGTAATTTTTTATCATATTGCGCATATCGGCGAGTAATATTTTCAATCGCCTCAATCCCCGAATGGTCATATACTTTCGCTTGTTCGAAATCGATTATGATATGTTCAGGATCATTTATTAAATCAAATAATTCCTTAAAGGACTGAGCTGATCCAAAAAATAAAGCGCTTTCTAAGTGATAAATTTTCGCGCCCTTCTCACTCATCGATAGCGAAGCCTGCATCTTCTTCCCCTGCTCCCAAGCAAATCCAAGTGCAGAAACAATAATACCAACGAGAACAGCAATGGCTAAATCATGAATAACTGTCACTGTAGAGACCAAGATAATAACAAACGCATCCATACGCGGAATATTGGGAAGAATACGCAAACTGGTCCACTCGAAGGTGCCAATGACCACCATAAACATAACACCTGTTAAAGCCGCCAGCGGAATCATTTCAACAAGCGGAGCCGCAAATAACAAAAAGGTTAATAAAAAAAGTGCGGCTGCAATACCCGAGAGTCGTCCTCTTCCACCCCCGCGAATATTAATCATACTTTGACCAATCATGGCGCAACCACCCATACCACCAAAAAACCCATTGACCACATTTGCAAGACCCTGACCTATACACTCTTTATTTCCTCTTCCTCTTGTCTCCGTAATTTCATCAACCAAAGTTAAAGTCATTAAGGACTCAATCAAACCAACAGCTGCTGCAAGTAATGAAAACGGAAAGATTAATTTGAGTGTTTCGATATTAAGAATGATTTCAGGTATCGCAAATCGAGGCAATGAAGCGGCAATAGTAGTTTTGTTCGGATCCATACTTTGAACGAAATCAAGTACCGTTCGCGAATCATGAAGACCGCTATTCCGTAACCCAATCGCGATCAACGTTACGACAACAATAGAAACTAATGTGGCAGGAACTGCTTTGGTAAATCGAGGTAAAATAATACTAATCGCCATGGTAATCAGTGTTAGGACCACCATAATTGAAAACGAGGATATGGGTAAAAGATGAGCCTTATCTCCATGCCCCTCGCAAAACATCTCAAATTGGGACGCGAAAATAACAATTGCCAACCCATTTACAAAACCCAACATAACCGAATGAGGAACCAATCGAATAAATTTTCCTAACTTAAACCATCCGAATAAAATCTGGATAATTCCCATAAGAATAACCGCTGTAAATAGATAGCTTTCTGCATTTATGGACGTCATCCCCTGCTCATTTAGGCCAATCATTAGAGGCGCGTAAATGACCGCTACCGCGCCTGTTGCTCCTGATATCATACCAGGACGTCCTCCAAAAATAGCGGTAATAAGCCCCATCATAAAAGCCGCATATAAACCAATCACCGGATCTACGCGAGCAACAAACGAAAAAGCAACTGCTTCAGGAACAAGTGCCAATGCAACGGTAAGCCCAGACAACAGATCATTTTTAACATTTCTTTGACGTTCGATATTTAACGGAATAAATCGATTTTTTTTCTGCATAGATTTTCTTTCAATTTAGTTTGAGTAAAAGCGGGCATAATCCCAGAAAACAAACAAATCGCGAGCCCTCTTCTCATTTATTTAACCGAATGATATTTTTTTAGGACTATTTATTTCGATGCGTTGACACTGATGAGGCGTTGAGGCAATGTCTACAGATCATTCGATATTATAAATGGAGAATTCAATGGTAGCAAAAAAAGGTGCAACTCAAGAGCCTGAAGCAGCATTAAGTGCAGTAGTAGCTCAAATTCAAAAACAATATGGCGAAGGCGCTATTGTTAAACTTGGAGAATCCTCCTCAAACAAAAAAATAGAAGCCATCTCAACAGGTGCCTTAACCGTCGATCTAGCATTAGGAATTGGAGGAGTTCCTCGCGGACGAATTGTTGAAATATACGGACCTGAATCATCCGGAAAAACCACCCTTGTTTCACACATTATAGCTAATGCGCAAAAATCAGGTGGCTCTGCTGCATTTATTGATACTGAACATGCTCTAGATCCTCTTTATGCCAAAAAAATTGGCGTAGATATCGATAATCTTTTGGTTTCTCAACCTGATTCTGGTGAAGAAGCCTTAAATATTTGTGAAGCATTAGTTAAGAGCAATTCCTTAGATGTCGTGGTGCTCGACTCAGTTGCAGCATTGGCACCACAAGCTGAACTTGATGGTACAATGGGTCAATCTCATGTCGGACTACAAGCACGGCTAATGTCGCAAGCCCTTCGAAAATTAGTAGCGGCAATTAATCACTCACGTTGTATTTGCATATTCACTAATCAGATTCGTGAAAAAGTAGGTGTGATGTTTGGCAGTCCTGAAACAACACCGGGGGGGCGTGCTCTTAAATTTTATTCTTCTGTTCGACTCGATATCCGCCGAATTGGGCAGTTAAAAGATGCAAACGGTACAGTTTACGGAAACCGCACACGCGTCAAGGTGGTTAAAAATAAGGTGGCACCCCCATTCACGCAGGCAGAATTTGATATCTTATATGCAGAAGGTATCTCTTATGCTGGTTCTGTCATCGATACCGCTATTGATGAAGGTATCATTGAGAAAAAAGGTTCTTGGCTTTCGATGGAAGGGACTCAATTAGGGCAAGGTCGCGATGCAGCCGTACGTCTTTTAAAAGAGGATCCGGCCATGTGTGAATCGATTATTCAAAAGATATATGCTTCTCGTGAAGATGCAGATTCTTCTAAATGATTAATTCCCTAGTGCAGTTTTTTAAAATAACCCTTTTTAGTGTATGTGTACTGTGCAACATCTCTTGTCAAAAGGAGACTTCCGAGACATCTCTCTTTAATGGTGAGCGGGCTTTTGAGGAAGTTCAGCAAATCGTTGCCTATTCGCCGAGGGATGCGGGCACAGCTGGGGGTCTTAAAGCAGCTACCCATATTGCCACGCGCCTTGAAATGCTTGGATTGAGTGTTAAAATGGATCATTTTACAGATACCACGCCAGAAGGTCTGAAAAATATGGTCAACGTTCTTGGTTTTCTTTCGGGAAACTCTGATAACTGGATTATTTTGGGATCTCATTTTGATACCATGCCGGGTATTGACAACTTTCAAGGTGCTAATGACTCAGGATCCAGTACTGGCGTCCTTATCGAACTAGCTCGTATTTTACGGGATCGAGAACTACATCACGGTCTTATTTTTGCTTTCTTCGATGGAGAAGAAGGTATTGCAAATTATATTCCAGGAGATGGGCTTCATGGAAGCCGGCGCTTTGCCAATCAACTTAAAGATGAGGGTGAACTAGATCACTATCACGCTATGATTCTATTAGATATGATTGGTGATAAGGATCTCACCTTTACGGTCCCTTCTAATAGCGATCCAATGCTTCTGGAGCTACTGCTCGCAGCTGCTGAGCGATTAAATGTACGTAATAAAATACAGCTGCACCTTCATACGACCATTATTGATGATCACGTTCCATTTATGGCTATTGGTATTCCTGCAATCGATTTAATCGATTTTAAATTTGGCTCTCACGATCACGCAAATGATTATTGGCATACTGCAGAAGATTCCATGGATAAAATCTCACCAGAGAGTTTAAAAATCAGCGGAGAAATCGTACTTGAAATGCTTCATGACTTAGGTCTCTTCCCAAAAAAACAATTGTAATAACTCTCTGATACATCTTTTCTTGTGAATGACGCTTGCAACTATAGATCAATCCATTTATATCGATAGGAATATTCCAAATAATCGGGGGAGACATGGCTGATAAAATTCAACATTTAATCGATCAAATTCAAAAAGAAGGTATCGATTCTGCCACAAAACAAGCGGACGAAATCATTGCAAATGCAAAACAGCAAGCACAACAGCTGATAGCAAATACAGAAAAAGAATGTGCTGATCGGCGTACATCTGCCGAACAAGATTCAGCCGCATTAACCGAACGTTCGATCAAAACCATTAAGCAAGCAGGGCGAGACCTCTTAATTCTTTTAGGTCAGAGCTGTGAAAAAGTGATTTCTTCATCACTTCAACATTCCGTCGAAAATGCCCTATCTTCGGATTTATTAAAAGATTTGATCAAAAAATCTATTACAGGCGAAAGCGGTTCCATTGAAATTATGGTCAATGAATCCGAAGTGAAAGCATTGACCGCTTATTGCGCTGAACTTGCGGCTGAATCAGGTTCTGATATTTCCTTGTCCGGTCATTCGGAAGTCTTGAGTGGCTTTACCCTCGGATTTAAAGATAAAAACGTCTATTTGGATTTTACAGGTGAAACGATTGCTGATGCGCTCGGTGGCTTTTTACGGCCAGAACTTGCAAAATTAGTTAGTGATGCCGTTCGTGAACCTGTAGCAGATGCTTAAGCGGTAGATAATTATGTTTTACGCGCTTATTTCAAGTCTTCCTCATATAGAACTCGATAAAGAGCTTCCACTGACCATGGAAAAGTTTCGTGATTTATGTGCGAACCAAATAAGTAAAAAACAATTGTGTTTATTGGATGCTCTCTTGAATGGAGAAGTGTCTTGTGCAAGCACCCACTCTTTTGCAAATCGCTGGTTTCATGCAGAAATTCAATTAAAAAATGCCGTCGCCCGCCAACGTGCTCAAACACGTGGAGTAGATGTGAAACCTTTTCTGCATTCCCATGATTATTTTATTGGTTTCATTGAAACGCGTGTTCAGGAAGCATTCAGCGCAGAAGACCCTTCGGAACTAGAACGAATACTAGATCAGACTCGATGGGAACTAGCCGAAGATTTTATTGGTAAAGATGCGTATGGTTTTGCAAAGTTATCAGCCTATGCTGTTCAGCTACGTATTGCCACCCGGTGGAATCGAATGAATGATGCAACGGGGCGGCTAAATTTAGAGAAAACGATTTCACAAAATACGGAATCGGAAGCTGCCGCAGTGAGTTAATTACTGCGTTTTTAAAATTTTAGGTACGAGGGATAAGAATATGAGTGCAAATATTGGTAAAGTTATAGGAGTCAATGGAAACTTATTAAAAGTAGAATTTGAGAATCCAGTAATTCTAAATGAAGTTGCTTATGCTAAATTGAGCGGTACTGAAATAAAGTTAAAATCAGAAGTAATTCGAGTTCGAGGAAATCAGGCTGAATTACAAGTATTTGAGGATACTACTGGTCTTAAAGTTGGAGATTTAGTTGAAACACCTCCAAATGAAATGCATGCTCTCAAGATAGGTAAAAATGGAAATGAATTTATAGTT
>DOEU01000076.1:5591-5877 GCA_003532555.1 Verrucomicrobiota bacterium
GAGTGCAAATATTGGTAAAGTTATTGGTGTTAACGGAAACCTACTGAAGGTTGAATTCGAAGACCCTGTAATTTTGAATGAAGTAGCTTACGCACAGTTGAGTGGCACAGAAGTAAAACTAAAAGCTGAGGTAATTCGTGTTCGGGGCAATCAAGCAGAACTACAGGTGTTTGAGGATACCACCGGCCTTAAAATCGGCGATTCAGTTGAATTCACTGGGGATTTACTTTCGGTTGAATTAGGCCCAGGACTGCTAACACAAGTTTTTGATGGATTGCAGAATACT
>DOEU01000021.1 GCA_003532555.1 Verrucomicrobiota bacterium
ACGACCCAAAAGCGTCGCTTCGCCGTGATCCAACTCAATAATCACGTCTGATCGTTCAAATCGAATAACCGTACCCGTTAAAATCTCACCAGCGCGGTCCTTATATTCATCCAAGAGCAGCTCTTTTTCAGCCAGTCGAATCTTCTGCATGATCACCTGTTTAGCAGTTTGCGCAGCAATTCGGCCCAAACTCTGCGGTGTAGTCTCAATCTCAGAACCATCTGAAATACGACGATATGCCTTCATTTGAAAATTGGTCCGATCAATAGCAATACGTATATCAGGATCCTGTTCTCCATCACGCCCAGACGCACTTTCCAAAGCCAACTCAATCGCACGGATGATTACCTCACGGCTCACACCCCGATCACTCTCCATGTATTCAACTACCGCTTTTAATTCTGCAGGATTCATCCTGATCACCTCGCTTTTTATCTCACTTCAGCCCTGAGAACACAAAAGAGCGGGCATCGCCCACTCTTTATCAGAGCATAAAATTCATACAAGCGACGAAAAACTACGCCTCTACTTCTTTTCCGTCAAGTTACAATCCGTTTAAAAACAACGCTTTACCTTGTTCCCGCAATCCCCATCGTGTAGACCATCCACTCAATGGAAGTTCAAGATGCCAATCGAATAGTCGCCATCGTCGGACGCCCCAATGTAGGCAAATCTGCTCTCTTCAATCGCATTGTTGGGAGGCGCATCTCTATCGTGCATGAGCAAGTAGGCGTAACCCGAGATCGCGTCAGCGCTGAAGCCGAGCACAACGGGCACCACTTTGAACTCATTGACACCGGCGGACTGGGTCATTTCGACAATCAAGTCGCTGATGACGCCATTACCGCAAGCACCGAAGCACAAGCCGAGATTGCCATTGCCGATGCAGGACTCATTCTATTTGTTGTCGATATCACAGTCGGACTCGTTCCCCTCGATGAAGAGGTCGCACGACTACTTCACCACAGCGGTCGACCTGTCCTCCTACTGGCTAACAAAGCCGACAACCCGCAACGCGAAGATCAAATTATTGATTTTGAAGGCCTTGGCTTTCCCGCCTTTCCCGTATCAGCTATTCAAAACAGGGGGATCGAACCTCTATTAGCATCAATCACCCAACAGCTTCCTGAAATCAAAAACCAAAGCGTTGAAAATCCTCTCCGTGTAGCTATTGTAGGGAGGCCCAACGCCGGCAAATCCTCCTACATTAACCGCCTTCTCCGAAGCGACCGAGTTATTGTCTCCGATGTGCCCGGAACAACTCGTGATAGCATCGAGATCCCCTTCGCCATCGGCAGTGGCCCTTCAGCTCGTCACTACCAACTAATCGACACGGCCGGAGTTCAAAAGGACACCCGTAGCCGAGGCGCCGTTGACTGGTTTAGCAACCTCCGCACAGAAAAGAGTATTGAACGCGCTGACGTCGTCGTCCTGATGATCGATGCAGAAGTCGGCCCAACCAGTCGCGATAAAAAAATCGCTGCAAAGATCATTGAAGCTGAACGCGGCTGCCTACTGCTTGTCAATAAATGGGATCTCTCAGAAGAAGCTGATCAAGAGATAACCCAAACACGATATCTCCCCGCCCTCCGAGAAACCCTCCCCTTCCTCAATTTCGCTCCCGTTCTCTTTGTTTCTGCCAAAAGTGGCTACAACATGAAACGCACCATTGAAGCCATTGACTATGTCGCTGCACAAACCCATACCGAAATCACCACAGGAGTGCTAAACCGAGTCATTCAAAAAGCCGTCGAAAATCTACCGCCTCCGATGACCAAAGGCCGCCGTCTCAAGATTTATTACGCCACGCAATCCGGCAGTAATCCTATCTATTTCCGTATCTTCGTTAACAATCCAGATTTAAAACGCGCCAACTGGATCGCCTATCTAAAAAACCGACTACGCGATGCCTTTGGTCTAGAAGGCGCACCCATATTTCTAAAGCTCGTTCCTCGAAGTCGCGACAAATAAACCCTATGAAACTAACGATAATCAAAACCGGACTTCTACTGCAACTATCCGCCAGTGCAGCCCCTCCTGTGCAACAGGCAAGCATCGATCGGATCCCTGCTCTTGAAGCCCGTGTAGAAGAGCTTGAAAAACAAATTACTCCCCTTCTTAAACAACAAGAACGCCTAAAACAAGCCCGCAAAGAACCTACCCGAGCCCGCCAACGTATTCTTGCAGATAACGACCACTACACACGTAAAGAACTCCATACTATTGAAACGCTATACAACCAAGCTGCTCTCGATTGGACCACCCTCGAAGCGAAAAAGATCCTCCAAACACTTCAAACCCGTTTTCCAAAGGCAAACCGCACGGGGTGTGCACTACTCCGCTATACCCTTCAGATCGAAAACGATGAACAAGTGGGTCAACTACAACACCTAATTCAGCACTATTCCAACTGCTACTTTCCCGATGGGGTTCATATTGGATCATTTGCTCGACTGACCCTCAGCCTAGCTTATAGAAAAGCAGGCGACTCCACTGCCGCTGAAAACCAGATTGACTTGCTTCGTCGGATCCATCCACACGCCATTGATCATCAAGGTCGACTCCTGATCGATCATCTAGATGATCTAGAAGCAATCCTTCCTCGCCCGTAACGCTGCAAACTCCACTGCTGAGGCACAACTCAGAAACGGATTCGTTTTCCGCTCTTCTTCTACCGTCGCAAATAGTGCCATCATAGGATTACTTTTATATTGCTGCCGCCGCCGCTCCACCGCTGACACAGAAAATTCTAATGCTGTGGCAAAACGCAAATTTTCCAGTAAATAATCGTGTCCGCCAAAAACACGCGTCTCACCCGGCAGAGAGGCCATCCATTGTAACGAACGGAATAACTCACTCGCGGTTCCTCCAAGTAAACGTCCACACGCTCCATTAATTAATGCATCACCCGTGAAAACCAAACTGAGTTCCGGAAAATAAAAACTCTTATGTACCTTCATATGACCTGGAGTTGATACCACCTCGCACCGACACCCCAACCACTCCTCATCACGTTCGATCACACCCGGACTCCTCGCCAATACACCTAGCTCTTTCTGCAATACATGACACCCCGCCGTATGATCTGCATGATCATGCGTAATCAATGTCTGTAACAACGTTAATGACTCCGTCCGCACAATCTCCAAAACCGGTTTCGCATCGCCCGCATCAATCAAAATCGCCTTTTCACCATCATCCAAAAGGTAGATAAAATTATCATCCAATACCGGAATCATACGCAACCGAATGCAGCCTAACTGAAGCTCATCCTTGACCCGACTCATAGCTCACCCAAAAGCAGTTGCACCACTACATTCGCCTG
>DOEU01000020.1 GCA_003532555.1 Verrucomicrobiota bacterium
CAGTGGTTGCGGCTAGGTGTCCGCCTGCCGATCCGCCAGAAGCCGCAATTCGGTGGGGATCGATATTCCATTTAGAGGCGTGCTCGCGAAGGTAGCGCATTGCCGATTTAGCATCCATAACGCAGCTATCTGGTTGGACGCCATCGCGGCTTTTCACGCGATATTCGGCAGCACACGCGATCATACCTCGATCGGCAAGATGCTTCGCTTGTCGGTAGAAGTGGGTTGGAGAGCCACTGTTCCATCCACCCCCAAAGAAAAAGAGAATAGTGGGGCGAGGGTCGCCGGTCGGCACCGAGTCGGGCAAAAATACGTGGAGATTGAGAGGGGTTTGTTCGGTTGTTTTGTATAGTACGATTTGGTCAGGTTCTGGCCGAGTTTGTGCGCCGGAGAGACTTTGTATAAGGAGCAGAACAAAAATTATATATTTCATAGATTACTCCGTTGTATATCCATTTGGGTACGCTTGATGCCATGCCCATGCCGTTTTAACGATGGTTTCAAGATCGGGGTATTGCGGATCCCAGCCCAGTTCATGGTGTGCTTTGGTGGCATCGGCGACGAGGATGGTACAGTCGCCCTCGCGCCGCGGGTGTATTTCGGCTGGAATGGGGTGTCCGGTTACGTTGCGACAGACCTCGATCACTTCTTTCACGGTATATCCGCCTCCATTCCCTAGGTTATATGCACCGCTGATGCCTGGCTTGAGGGCGAGAATATGCGCCTGTGCGAGGTCTTTAATATGGATATAGTCGCGTACACAGGTTCCATCTTTCGTTTCATAATCATCGCCGAAGATGTAGATCTTTTCACGTTTGCCTTGTGCGACTTGCAGGATAAGCGGGATAAGATGGCTTTCAGGAATATGGGCTTCACCATAGGCGTCGGTGGCACCGCAGGCGTTAAAGTAGCGCAAAAAGACACACTCTATCCCGTGAATTTTCTCCGCCCACTGAAAGATTTTTTCGGTGACTAGTTTTGATTCGCCGTAGACGCTTTCGGGATGTTGCGGAAGGGATTCGTCCATTGGAATTTTTTGGGGAGTTCCATAGGTGGCACAGGTGGATGAGAAGATCAGCTTTTTACATTCGGTTTCTACCATGGCATGCATAAGATTGAGCGAACCCGTGATATTATTCTCAAAGAAGGGGAGGGGTTCTTTCATGGACTCACCGACTTCGATATAGGCAGCAAAATGAATGATGGCATCGGGTTGTTCGATCTCGAGCGCAGACAATATATCTTGTTTATTACGAAGATCGCCTTTAATGAAATGAGCTCGTGGATCGACCGCTGGACGGTAGCCACGCTCGAGGTTATCAAACACGACCACCTGATGATCGGCATCGCATAACATCTGAGTGGTTACACTTCCGATATATCCAGCTCCACCGGTTACTAAAATTTTCATAGTTTCTCCTGCATGCATTAGGGGTTAATAATTTGGGCGCCTGCCGATGGAATGGTGATTTCGGCAGAAGGGTCTAAGCGATGGGTTCGGCCTGTTTTTATTATGGACTGGCAGAGCGCTTTTGCCTCGGATTCTCGTGCCAGAACGACAACGCTGCCTCCCCAACCTCCCCCGGAGAGGCGAGCTCCCAGTGCCCCTGCTTCACGAGCCGCTTCCACAATCAAGTCCAGTTCGGGGCATGAATTCTCGAAGGCAGTGCGGGAGGTTTCGTGCGAATCATAGAGTAGTTGTCCAAAGGCGTGAAGATTCTGTTGTTCAAGTAGTTCAATACCGTGGGCAACCCGAGTGATTTCTGCAATGACATGTTCAGCGCGTTGCGCAGCTTCGGGATCAATTCGATCGCGGTATTGTGTGAATTCCTCCCATGATACATCCCGCAGGGTTTCGACCGGATGGTCGAGTAATGAATTGAATTGCGCGGTGGCTTTTTCGCAACTGGAGCGTCGCTCGTTATAAGGTGATTCTGCTAAGGCGTGTTCAATGTGCGGGTTGATCATAATAAAGCGTGCTTCAGCGGGGAGTTCCACCGATGTTGTTTCGAGGGTGCGGAAATCGGAATGTATCAGGCCAGAGGGAACACCAAATATACTGGAGAACTGGTCGAGAAGACCGCAGTTACAACCGGCAAAACGTTGTTCTGCTGCTTGAGCGACTTTTGCGATGGTAATGGGTTTGAGTTGCCCCCCTGCAAATTCGATAAGAGCATATGCGGTGGCCACTTCGAGCGCGGCAGAACTGGAGAGTCCGGCTCCCATTGGAATAGATCCAGCAAAGGTGCAGTTGACGTTGTCGACCTCGATCCCATGCGGACGCAGAAGGTTGAAGACGCCCTTTACATAATTGGCCCATTGATATTCATCGCTCATTGTTTCATCGGTGGTGGGATCAAAATGAACGGACTGATCGAGGTTGGCAGCGGAAAGGTTGACGCCGGAGGTGTCGGAGGGTGATAGCACCACGGCAGTGCCTCGATTAATCGCCGTGGACAGCGTGGTTCCTGCATTGTAATCGGTATGGTTTCCTAAAATTTCGATGCGGCCCGGCGCATAAGCTTGCACGGTAGCAGGTGTGGCATAGGTTGCTTGGTGAAATTGATTGGCAAGTTCTACCGGTTTTGGGTCGTACATGGTGTCTAAGCTCCCATTCTTAAGGCTTGTGCAAGATACGAGGTTGTGAATCATTTATCCAACATTATTTAAGATGTTCTTATTTTTAAAAAAAGAGATTCCCGAAGCGCAGAGCTTGCTTGAAGAAAGGAGCTTGGGTACATTATCAATTTGACGGATGCAGCCATGGCCTACGAAGTTTTAGCACGAAAATGGAGACCTCAACATTTTAATGATGTTGTCGGTCAAGAACATGTCATACAGACTTTGATTAATGCTGTTAAAAATGATCGGGTAGCCCATGCCTATATCTTTGTTGGTCCAAGAGGAACGGGTAAAACAACAATAGCAAGAATTCTTGCTAAGGCATTAAATTGTTTTAATGGTCCAAAAGTAGATTTTGATCTGGAAGAAGATGTTTGCGTTGAGATTGCTGAAGCGAGGTCGATAGATGTAATCGAGATTGACGGAGCT
>DOEU01000110.1:0-699 GCA_003532555.1 Verrucomicrobiota bacterium
GGGATGCCAGTTAACGAGTCCTGGACCAATATTTTCTGAGATAGAGTATAGATCAAGTTCTTTTGCTAGCTTACGATGGTCTCTTTTTTTCGCTTCTTCAATCTGTTTTAGATGCATACGCAATTCTTTGGGATTGCTAAAAGCGGTTCCATAAAGCCTCTGTAGCATCGGATTGGTTTCTTTTCCTCGATAATAAGAGCCTGCCACGTTGACTAATTGAAAGGCTTTTACTTTCCCTGTGCTTTCAACGTGTGGGCCACGACAGAGATCAGTAAATTCTCCACATGTATAGAAGGTGATAGGATCTCCTTCAGGGATATCTGCAAGCCGTTCGAGTTTGTAGGTTTGCCCTGCTAACATATTGGTTGCTTGATCTCTTGAGACTTCTTGGCAAGTGAAGAGGTGATCTTCAGCGATGATCTCCTCCATGGCTTTTTCAATCTTGCTGAAATCTTCGGTAGAGATACGATCGTTTAGATCAAAATCGTAATAAAATCCATCGTCCGTTGGGGGGCCGATATCTAGTTGTACATCATCGTAGATCCGACATACAGCTGCTGCCATGATGTGTGCTGAACTATGGCGAAGTCGATCTAGTTCTGTCATTTCAATATCTTTCATCGTGATGAAATTTTCCTTTGTTTGCGATAAAGAGGGTCGAATATAGGCAGAGAGGTCAATGGTGTCAATGGTGTCAAT
>DOEU01000110.1:1014-4360 GCA_003532555.1 Verrucomicrobiota bacterium
TCAATGGTGTCAATGGTGTCAATGCAGGCAATGGGTAGCTTTTAGTTAAATTTCTGAAGCAGTGATACAATTAGGGAGCGATTGTAGAAACCTTTATCGTCATAATTAACCTCGGTGTCTTCTTCAATTTTGTATTCAATCTTAATGAAAAGGTCTTTCATCAGTCTATTTTCGATACCTCCAGAGAAGTTAAATTGATAATTATCAAAATCTCCTTGATGACTGTAGGATTGAATAAGAGTGAGATTATTTATCAATTCCCAGCGTATTTTTTCATTAAAGACGGCTTTTGGAAGCTCTACATTTTGAGCGATATTTTCATTATTACTTAGAATTGATCTTTTGTATTTGTGATATGCGATACCAACGGATGTTGAGATAGACATTTCTTTTGTTTTTTTCCAATTGATCCCTACTTCAGCCGTTTGTAAATATTCATACTCAATCGCTCGTCTGAAGTCGGTTTGGTACATGCTTTTAAACGATGTGTAATATTTCTCTAGGGGTATATTTCTTTTGTATATTTGCGTGAGGGTATATTGATCATCAATTTTACGATCTTTGTAATAATATCGATGTTTGGCATCCCAACTAAATTCATGGATAGATTTCATGTAATTTAATTTAAGTTGAATGCGCGTATCTTTTAGTTTTTGTTTTCGTTCGGCTAAAGTGTTGTTGCGTTGTTGGATTGTATTTAAGTCGCGTGAGGTTTGAGATGCGCTAATTTGTCCAGACCACGCTGATGTCTTTTTTGGCGTAGGTTTTGTGGGAGGTAATTTTTTGGTATGGGGTGGTGGCGAGGGCTGCAGTTCATTTTTCTCAATTAGAATGGTGCCAAATCGTTCCGAGGTAATACGGAGTAGATCGTTTGTTTGCTCCACGGAAATTGCGTTGATGCGATCTCCGTTTTTAAAAAGAACGGTTTCTGCACTTGAGATGGAAGTAATCCAAATAATAAAAAAAAGCGCGTATCCACGAACTTTCATTTATCTGACAGGCGGGGCATGAATGCAGACTTTGTGAAGAGCATGAGCAGCTTCCATCCAGATTTCAGCAAAAGTGGGATGCCCATGAACAGTATTGCCAAGTTCTTCTGCCGTAATTTCTTCGCGAATAGCGATCACCATTTCACTGATTAGATCTGTTGCATGTGGCCCCGCGCATTGTGCGCCAATGATTATATCGGTCTCTTTTTCGGCTATAATTTTTACAAATCCATCAGTTTCATTAGAGGCGAGGGCTTTCCCAAGACCTCTAAAGAAATGTTTTCCGACGTTATATGAAAGACCGGCTTCTTTTGCATCTTGTTCTGTTAATCCGACTAATCCGACTTCTGGTGTGGTGAAAATAACGCCAGGAATGACCACTTCTTCAATTTTTTCTTCATCACTCAAGGCGTGTTCAACGGCATACATAGCTTGAGAGGTCGCGGCATGAGCCAGTTGAATACGACCTGAAACATCTCCAATACAATAGATATGTTCCACGTTGGTTCGACTGAGTTCATCGGCTTGGATGTACCCTTGTTCGTCAACATCAACACCTGCGGCTTTTGCGTTTAATCCGTCTGTGACAGGGCTTCGACCAACCGAAACCAGGAGCATTTCAGCACTTAATTTTTGATCGCCGGCGGTTGCCGTGACCTCTTTTTTTGTTGCTTTAATGTTTTCTAAAGCATGTCCAGTAAGGAACTTTACACCTAGCTCTTTTTCCATGTGTTTTTTGACAACGAGGCGAACATCCTTATCTAGCAACATTAGAACATCATCGAGTAGCTCTACTACGGTTACTTTTACGCCGAGTCCTGCAGCCATACAGGCAAGTTCACATCCGATATATCCGCCACCAAGTACCATTAAAGAGTCTGGAAGCTGATCCATGTCGAGGAAGGAGCGACTTTCGACAATACGCTTACTCTTGGGAATAAATCTGGGAACAGTAGAGGTAGAGCCAGTAGCAATGATGATGTTTTTCCCGGTGATGTTTTCCGAGGTTCCATCGGCTGATTGAATAGTAACGGTATTGGCGTCTTTAAATCCACCTATTCCTTCATAGACGGTTATTCCATGGGATTTGAGTAGAGATCCAATACCTCCTTTGAGTGTTTCAACAACTTGATCTTTTCTTTTTTTCATCGCCGGGTAATCAATTTCGGGCTGATTCACCTTAATTCCGAAGCTTTCTGCATGAAGTATTTTTTGATATGTTTCAGCCCCTGCAATTAATGTTTTGGTGGGAATACATCCGCAGTTCAAACAGGTTCCTCCTATCCATTCTCGTTCGATGATAGCTGTTTTAGCTCCCATCTTAGCGGCTTTTATGGCGGCGGGATATCCGCCGGGACCGGCTCCTACAACTATAACATCAAAATCCATGACCACTCCATTTCTCATTCGAAAAGTCAAATTATGTTTTTTTGAAGAGGTTGAGTCAAACGAAAGCGACATTAATTGATCTGGTATTAATCTTAATCTATCGAATTGATTTGAAGTGTTTTGAAATGAAACGGTATTGTAATTTTTTAAAGAAGGACTAAATAAATGGAAAATGTAGTAATAATTGGAGCCGGGGCAGCAGGATTAACTGCAGCGATCTATACAGCACGTGCAAATTTATCGCCGATTGTGATTGAGGGTATGCAGCCAGGGGGTCAGTTAACGACTACCAGTGATGTGGAGAATTATCCGGGATTTCCTAACGGGGTGGATGGAACGATGCTGATGGCTGATATGCGGGCTCAAGCAGAGCGGTTTGGTACACGGTATATTTTTGGTGAAGTGGAGGAAGCGGATTTAAAGGGTTCGTCATATACACTGAAATTGACGGATGGAGAGACGATTAAGTCAAAAACAGTCATTATCGCAACGGGCGCAACAGCAAAATATTTAGGTTTACCATCGGAAGAAGCTTTTCTGGGCAAAGGTGTTTCGGCTTGTGCAACGTGCGATGGAGCATTTTATCGTGATGTCCCTGTTGTGGTTGTGGGAGGTGGCGATACAGCTTGTGAAGAAGCTATTTTCCTTACACGATTTGCATCCAAAGTGACGATGGTTCATCGTCGTGATGCATTTAGAGCTTCTAAGATTATGGCTCAACGAGCGATTGAACATGAAAAAATTGATATTGCGTGGAATACAGTCGTGGAAGAGGTTTTGGGTGATGATAGTGGTGTTACGGGCGTTCGATTACGGAATACAGAAACCGATGAAGTTAAAGATGTGGTTTGCAAGGGCTATTTTTCTGCAATTGGTCATAAGCCGAATACAGAGGTGTTTGCCGATGTTCTCGAAACAGATGAAGTTGGCTATTTGGTTGCTGACGGTGTTAAAACATCGTTACCGGG
>DOEU01000074.1:0-8752 GCA_003532555.1 Verrucomicrobiota bacterium
TCGGGGTGTTTTTCGAGAAGTTCGCCGGAAAATGGATCCTTCTTGTCATGGGGGAGCGCCTCTTTTAGGGGCAAATGGAGTTGTCATTATTGGACATGGTTCATCGAATCGAGAGGCCGCTTATAATGGAGTTCGGGTCGCGTGTGAAGCGGTGAGTCATGATGTGAATCATTTGATTGAAGATGCTTTACATGAGATTAATCGTGTGACTGAACCGGGGGATGGTGAATAACGTATGGCATTGAATCGGATAGTTACGATTCTGGGCACGGGTTCATATGTGCCTGAGAAAGTGGTCACAAACGATGATTTGGCGGCGTTGGTAGATACCTCTGATGAGTGGATTTACAGCCGAACGGGTATGAAAGAGCGACGGATTTGTGCAGCAGATCAAGCGACCTCTGATTTGGGTTCGGAAGCTGCAAAAGCGGCATTGAAAGATGCAGGACTTGAGGCGGATACGATTGATCTGTTGATTGTTGCTACGCTCTCGCCCGATATGTTTTTTCCCAGTACTGCTTGTTTTGTTCAGGACCAAATCGGCGCAAAAAATGCTTTTTGTTATGATTTGGGTGCAGCTTGTTCTGGCTTTTTATATGCATTAGAAAATGCACGAGCTCAAATTGCGTGCGGTGCCATTGAGACTGCGTTGGTTATTGGTGCTGAGAAGATGAGCGCTTTTTTGGATTGGGAGGATCGGTCTACTTGCATTCTTTTTGGTGATGGTGCGGGTGCGGTCGTATTACAGGCCAGTGATCGGGGTCGAGGTTTAATGCCCGCGGTGATGGGATCAGATGGGGCGCTTGCGGATTTGTTGTGGACGCCTGGAGGGGGAAGTCGAAACCCTATTTCTCATGAGATGGTGGATCGAAAAGAGCATTTTATTCAGATGCAGGGTCGAGATGTATTTAAGCACGCGGTTACGCGAATGGGCGATGCGGTGATGGAAGCACTAGCAAAAAATGAGATTGCAGTCGATGAAGTGGCTTGTTTTATACCGCATCAGGCTAATATTCGTATTATTGATGCTATTGCGAAGCGGTTGGGTGTGGAAGATCGAATGTTTTCGAATGTGGAGAAGTATGCAAATACATCCTCGGCTGCGTTGGCGATTGCTTTGGATGAAGCAGTTCACGAGGGGGTTCTGAAAACCGGTGATTTAGCGGTACTTACGGTTTTCGGTAGTGGATTTACGTGGGGTGCGAGCGTGTTAGAGTGGCGAGGAAATGAATGAAGGCAATACTTTTTCCAGGGCAGGGATCGCAAATTGTGGGAATGGGTCGTGATTTATCGGATGCATTACCGGCGTGTAAGGTATTGTTTGAGAGGGCCAATCAGGTGGTTGGATATGATTTGAGTTCTATCTGTTTTGATGGCCCGCAAGAGGAGTTGAATCTTTCACATCATGCCCAGCTGGGTATTTTTATTTCGAGTGTAGCCGCATATAAAGCAATGGATGACCGCGGACTAATTGGCAACGTCGATTATTTAGCGGGTCATAGTTTGGGTGAGTGGACGGCATTGCACCTAGCGGGTGTAGTTGGATTTGAAGATACGCTCCGGATATTGCAAGCGCGGGGTTCATACATGCAAACTGCTTGTGAGGATGCTCCGGGTGCTATGTTAGCGGTAATGAATTTGAGTGGTGAAAGGTTGATTGAGATTGCGGCAGAGGCGGAATGTTTTGTTGCAAATTTTAATTCGTTATCGCAGACGGTTCTTTCGGGTCGAATTGAGACAATTGAAAAAGCGGAAGCGCTGGCTAAAGAGGCGGGCGCGAAGCGGACTGTTCGATTGCCTGTTGCGGGGGCTTTTCATTCTCCGCTGATGGTATCGGCGGCAGAAAAGATGGATAAGTTTCTTTCTTCGATTAAATTGCAAGAGCCGTATATTCCGGTTATTTCAAATGTTACAGGTCGTGTACACGAGTTAGAAAATTTACAAGCTCGGATGGTGGAGCAAATTATTTCACCGGTTCGATGGGTTGCATGTATCGAATCTTTAGTGCGTGCAGGTGTGCAGCAGAGTGTGGAGTGTGGGCCGGGCAAGGTACTTGCTGGTTTAATAAAGCGTATTGACAAGAATCTGGCAGTTCGTAACATCGGACGAATAGCTGATTTGGATTGATGAGGGTAGAGAGATGTTTGATTTAAGTTCAAAATGTGCTGTCGTAACAGGAGCGGCTCGTGGTTTAGGGCAAGCTATTGCGGTGAAGCTGGCGGAAGCGGGTGCGGATGTGGCTTTATGTGATCTCCAGTCGGATTGGTTAGACGAGACAGCCGCTAAAGTTCGAGCTACAGGTCGGCGGGCTGAAGTTTATAATGTGAATGTGGCTAATGCGGACAGTGTGGCCGTGGGTGTTAAGGCGATTGAAGTAGATTTTGGTAAGATCGATATATTGGTGAATAATGCTGGGATTACCAAGGATGGTTTGTTAATGCGAATGAGCGAGGCAGATTGGGATGCGGTTTTAGATGTAAATTTAAAGGGTGTATTCCTATGTACCAAAGCGGTTATGCGGGGCATGATGAAACAACGTTCAGGATCTATTGTGAATATTGCGTCGGTGATCGGGCTAATGGGAAATGCAGGACAAGCGAACTATGCGGCCTCAAAAGGCGGAGTGATATCATTTAGTAAAACCGTGGCCAAAGAGTTAGCTTCTCGTAATGTGCGTTGTAATGCGGTAGCGCCTGGCTTTATTCGGACGGCGATGACCGATGCATTAGAAGAAGATGTTCAGTCGAAAATGAAAGATTTAATTCCGCTCTCACGGTTTGGTGAGCCGGAAGATGTTGCGAATGTAGTTCTGTTCTTGGCGAGTGATGCTTCTGGTTATGTTACTGGACAAGCGCTCTCGACATGTGGCGGGATGGTTATGTAGATTTAGACAGATTTAATTCTAAAGGAGATCGAATATGGCAGTCGAAGATAAGGTTAAAGATATCATTGTTGAACAGTTGGGCGTAGATGCCGATAAAGTGAAGTCAGATGCTTCGTTTATTGAAGATCTAGGGGCTGACTCACTTGACACCGTTGAATTGGTTATGGCATTCGAAGAAGAATTTGGTGCTGAAATTCCTGATGAAGATGCTGAAAAATTAACGTCAGTTGGTGGCGTAGTTACCTATCTGAAAGAGAAGGGTTTGGAATAAATCTTTCTGCTTCAGAAAAAAGCCGGATCGACTGCGTTTGTGGGCGACCGGCTATTTTTATTTGGTAATATTGTTTCTAGGAGAGAAAAATGCGCGGACGCGAAGTAGTCATTACAGGTATGGGCGTTGTTTCGCCGATTGCGAATGAGTTGAACCTTTTTTGGGAAGGTTTGAAGGCAGGCCAATCTGGAATTGCGCGGGTACAGAGTATGGAGGATATTGATCAATATCCGGTTCAAATTGCTGGTGAGGTTCGCGATCTTGAAGTTGATAAATATGTGGAAGCTAAAGAGGTTCGGAAAATGGATCCCTATACGGTTTATGGGATGGCAGCGGCTTCGATGGCGGTGGAAGATGCTCAATTATATGAAGGAACATTCGATCCAGAACGAACCGGTGTATTGGTAAGCTCAGGGATTGGTGGAATGCAGTATTTGCAGGCACAGCACAAGCGAGCATTAGAAGGAGGACCTAAACGGGTTTCTCCTCAATTGATACCGCAAATGATCACGAATATTCTTTCGGGTTATATTTCGATTAAATATGGATTTAAAGGGCCTAATTTTTGTATTACGAGTGCCTGTGCTTCAGGAACGCATTCGATTGGTGAGGCGGCTCGCATGATTAGCTATGGAGATGCGGATGTGATGCTAGCAGGGGGTTCTGAAGCTTCTATAGAACTCCTAGGTGTGGCCGGCTTTGCGGCCTTGCGTGCCACGAGTCGTCGCAATGATGATCCGGAAGGTGCATCGCGCCCTTTCGATAAGGATCGTGATGGATTTGTTATGTCTGAGGGCGCCGGTGTGCTTGTTTTGGAAAGTCGAGAGCATGCAGAAGCTCGCGGCGCAAAAATTTATTGTACAGCGGCAGGATATGGTCGTACTGGAGATGCCTTTCATATCACGGCACCTGACACCTCTGCTGAGCAATCGGCTCGGGGAATGGCATTGGCAATTGAAGATGCGGGATTGCAGCCGTCGGATATTGACTATATCAATGCACATGGAACGTCGACTCCCTATAATGATAAGGGAGAGACAAAAGCGATTAAGCGTGTTTTCGCAGATGGAGCATATAAATTGGCGGTTAGTTCAAGTAAATCGATGACGGGACATATGTTAGGTGCAACTGGTGCAGTGGAGTCGATTGTATGTGCATTAGCGATTCGAGATAGCATTGTTCCGCCGACTATTAATTATACGACACCGGATCCAGATTGTGATCTGGATTATGTTCCCAATAAAGCGCGTTCGATGGAAGTTAAGGCTGCCTTAAATAATTCACTTGGTTTTGGTGGTCATAATACTACGCTTTGTTTTACGCGGACGGTGTAAATGGGGATGGTTCCAGAGGGCAGTTTGTGATGCTCGGAATTGCAGAATTAATACTTATAGGCCTTTTAGCGGCTTATCTATTTCGTAGGCTTCGATTGCCTAGTTTGCTTGGAATGCTTCTAGTCGGATTGGTAATAAGTCCGCATGCACTTGGATGGGTATCTCCTGCATTTTTGGAGTTTTCGGATGCTTTTCGGGTTCTGGCTTTAGTGGTTATTCTATTACGTGCTGGATTGCAGATTCGCTGGCCTGCTTTGAAGCACGTGAGCAAGAAGGCTATCTTGTTGGCCTTTATACCAGGTTTATGTGAGGCGCTAACGATTACTTTTTTAGCGCCATTGTGGATGCCGTTAACCTGCATTGAAGCGGCTTTGCTGGGCTTTATTCTTGCTGCGGTTTCACCGGCGGTCATTGTTCCGATGATGATCGATTATCAGTCGCGTGGGTTGGGTATGAAAAAAGGTATTCCGACGATGGTTCTAGCGGCGAGTGCGATTGATGACGTTTTAGCGGTTTTTATTTTTTCGGTCTTATTGGGGGTTTATCTGAATGGGCAGGATTTATTTTCGGGACTGGTAGTTGGGTTGCCGATTGCGTTAATGGGAGGAGTGATGATCGGGTTTGGTGTAGGATATTTGCTTATTCATCTTTTTGACCGTTTTCAAGTTCGGTCGACTCAACAGATGCTTATATTGATCGCTATTTCTGTTCTTTTGATTCAAATGGAACATATGCCCCTATCTATTTCTCCCTATATTGCGATTGTTTCTATGGGGTTTGTGATTCTTGAAAAGCGAGAAAGTATGGCAGATGAGTTGTCTAAAAAATTGAGTCAGGTATGGATTTTTGCATCGGTACTTTTGTTTGTGATGATTGGCGCTCAAACCGATGTGCACGTGGCATGGAGTGCAGGTTGGACTTCTTTAATGCTGATTTTATGTGGATTATTAGTGCGAAGTGCGGCGGTTTTGTTGACGTTGGTAAATAGCGTACTTTCGATGCGTGAGCGCTATTTTGTGGTGTTTTCTTTTTGGCCAAAAGCGACTGTTCAGGCGGCGATGGGCGCTGTTCCTTTAACCATGATGGTAGGCATGGGAATGGACACATTACCGGGTGAGTTGATCTTGGCGGTATCAGTTTTGAGCATATTGATTACAGCTCCCTTGGGAGCGATTGCGGTTGCACTGAGTGCTGAGCGGTGTTTGAAGTGATCAGGGTCGTATTTTTGAGGAATAATCCTTGAATAAATACGGAATGATCAAGATACTTTAAATCTTAACTGCCATGTTCCATTAATCGCTTGTGGATAGCTCTCTGCGGGACGTGCGTAGTCATAGGGAGTGTGTTTGAGATGGTTAATAGAAGTAGCAAGATAGTTCTTATTTCTGGTTTAATGATGGTTCAACTTACTGTCTTTTCTTCTGCGTATGGAGAGGATGTTAAATCAGCTGGGATTTCAGAATTATTTTCTTCGGCTAATACGGCGTTGCAACAGGGGAACTATCAGGCGGCTATACCTATTCTTGAAGAAGTTGTTGAGCGGACGTCGGGAATTGATCAGGAGCAAGGCCGGCAAACATGTCAGACCTGTCGTTTTCAGCTAACAAGAGCTTTTTTTCAAATTGGTGCGCCAGCAGATGCACTGCCTGTTATTGAGGCATATCTAGCTAATGAACCACGAGATCAAGAAACACTAATATTACGTATGCAGGCACAGGCTTATTTTGATGTGCAAGAGTGGGAAAAAGTACAGGCATCTGCTCTGCAGTTATTGGATATCCCTAAACTCTCTGAAGAGGATGAGTATAATGGAAACCTTTTATTGGGTCAGGCATTGTTCCGTCAGGAAAAGTGGTTGGAAAGTATTGAGTCTTTAGCATATGCAGGTCAGGAGTCTCCGGATGAGCGAACGAGAAATTTATGTAATATCATGCAAGTGCGTGCTCTGGTGGAGGCGGAAAGTTGGTCAAAGCTTTTTGGTTTAATTCCTCAGTTGTATCGTACTGATGCTAAATATGACATTACGCTGAACCTAACGTTAATGCGGGCGGGTAAAGCGCGGTATGAAAACGAGGATTATTTGAATTCGCTATTGCTGTATCGGATGGTTCTTTCTCGTGATGTATTATTGAATTATACCGATTCAAAGATTGATCGGCTTCAGAAAAAATTAAATTCAGACAAGCGAATTGGAATTATTGAATCAGAGATTCAGAAGCGCCAAGCAGAAATTAATGATCTTGCCTCCTCCAAAGAAGTATTGATTGAGTTGCCTGCTTACGAAGATGAGGTGACATTCCGAATTGGACAAATCTATGCTGAAATAAAGCGTTTTTGGGAAGGATTTGTTCTTTTTGATAAGCTCTATAAGCAAGATCGAACGAGTGAGATTGGGGAAGCTGCCATGTTGCAGTCGGTTCTTGTTTTGTATGATGTGAAAGAAATCCAACGGGCAGAAGAGCGTATTTTAACGTATTTAGGCGAACAGCCGGACGGGCAATATGCTCGTACGTTATTATCTCTCATGATGCGTGATAATTTGGTGAAGCAAGAATTTGCGGATGTAGTTCGTTTGAAAGATAGCATGGATTTAATCCCTTACTCATCTGATATTGATGAGCGGGCTTTGCAGGCAGATCTGCATTACATGATGGCATTTGGGCAGTTTCAGAGTCGGAATTATGCAGAAGCTGAGGCTGAATTTGGTATGATCTTGGCGGAATACGAGAATAGTGTTCATTTTAATGATGCACGTTATTATCGAGGTATGACCCGGATGTTACAGGCACGATATGCGGAAGCACTTGAAGATTTTGTAACTTACAGGAATCAAAATGGATTGGGTGAACATGCTGCGGCTGCGCTCTTCCGCTCGGGGGTGTGTAGATTTGGTCTTGAAGAAATCGAGAAGGCGGAAGCGTTATTCTCGGAATTTATATCCACGTACAATGAAGATGTATTAATTTCAGAAGCATACAGTATGCGGGGTGATATTGAAGCATCGAAAGAGAGTACACCAGAGGATCCGAATCCATTGGATCGGGCACTTTCTGATTATCGAAACGGGATCGATACGGCGACGGCTCCACTTCAAGCCTCTTATGCGGCATTCCAAGCGGCGAAGGTATATAAGCTTGAGGAGCGGTGGGAAGAAATTATTGAGTTGATGAACTACTATTTAGATCGATGGGAAGAACTCGCTAATGTTGCAGAATCGACTTTCTGGATTGGACAAGCTCAGACGGAGCTCGGGCAGTTAGATGAAGCTGTGAATGCGTATGTGGATACGATTGAGCGGTTCGGAAATGACTTATTTCAAGAAGGTGTTGATAAAATTATCTTGGAGTTAAAGCGAGTTGCAAGTGAATCGATGAGTGAGGAAGATCAGACCTTATTGGCCTCCCGCATCGGTTTTTTAGGTGAAGACGTGATGGAGGGTCAATTGGTTTTGCAAATGCGCTTACGGGCATTGGAAGCTATGTTGACTGGAACGGAAGATATATTTGGGCAATCGTTGATTGCAGATGAAGTTGCTTTGCCGTCTTTATCCCCGGTGAGTTTAGGCATTCTTGCAGACGTACTTGTGAATTTGGCACCAGAGCGTGTGGAGGAAGTTACAGCATATTTTATTGAGTCGTATGAAGATTCTGAGCTGCTTTGGAAGGCGCATCGGGCTCAAGCAGAATTGTTTTATCAAGAACAGCAGCTGGATCAATTGTTTTATGTGATTGAGGAGGCTCAAAGTTTATTCGGAGCGGATGCATATATGGATTGGGCTCAAATCATGAAGGCGGAAGCGCAATTTGCGATGATGGATTATGAAGGGGCAGAAGAGTCGTATAATATGGTGCTTGGTGTAGCTGAGTGGCGAGGTGCTACTTATGCACGAGCGATGATCGGGATGGGAAATTGCCGATTAGAAAAAAATGATTTGGATGCGGCACATTCTTTCTTCCAGCGAGTATACCTTCTTTTCAAGGGATATGATGATGGGTTATGGGCGGCGCAGGGCTATATCGCGGCGGCAGAAACCTTGGAAGCGTTAGGGCGTTTGGAAGAGGCCGAAAATACGTTGCTTAGCATGATAGAAGATTCATATACACAGGATCATCCCTTGGTTGAAGAAGCGAAACAGGTATTGAAGCGCTTGTAGGAGAATTTGAATGAAAAAAGGTTTTTTATATTTTTTGATAATTGTTTCAATATTTTCATTTTTAAATACCGTAAGCAAAGGATTAATAAATGGTTGTGACTTTCAATGGC
>DOEU01000074.1:9012-9204 GCA_003532555.1 Verrucomicrobiota bacterium
TGGCTATAGGATTCACGAGTTCCATCCAAGCGGCACCTTTGAACGTGGAGTTGATCATGTCTGGGGGAAGAGCATGGAAAGGGCAACTGATCAAGCGCGATGGAGATTGGATTGAATTCTCAACGGGTGTTTCAGCTCGGCCGATTCGTTTAGGCGCAAGCACCATTGAACGAATTAATTATAGCGTAAAAC
>DOEU01000070.1 GCA_003532555.1 Verrucomicrobiota bacterium
TGCCAAGAAAGCGGCTGCTAAAAAGAGCTCTGAGCCTCGCAGAACCGGAGGAACGCTCTCTGGAAAAATTGGTCGAAATAAGCATTTAACCAAGAAGCAATTGAAAGAGCAGCTAAATCGGTTGCTTGATCTGCGTGAACGAGTCACCGGAGAAATTCTTTCGATTAACCGAGATTCATTAAGTCAAAACGAGCGTGATCCCTCTTTATCGGATCAAGGAACGGATACCTTTGATCGTGAGTTTGCATTGAATCAGTTGAGTAGTGAGCAGGATATTTTGTTTGAAATTGATGAAGCGATTCGTCGAATTGAGAACGGCACCTATGGGATATGTGAAATGACCAACGACCCGATCAATATCGAACGTTTGGAAGCATTGCCCTATGTTCGCCACTCGATCAAGGCCCAGTCTGAATTAGAGAAGGGGCATCATCGCTATCGTCCATTCGGCAGCACCATGCACGGCATGTAATCAGCTTGGGGGTTCCATGCTCCCATGGAGTTTAGCCATTTTAATTCTTTTAGTGGATCAGTGGACAAAAGCATGGATACGCCTCCATTTTTCATATAGTGAATCGAGAGCCGTCATAGATGGATTTTTCAATTTGGTATATGTTCGCAATGATGGGGCGGCATGGAATTTATTGAGCGGGCAAAGTTGGTTGTTGATCACGATCTCGTTGACCGTTCTTCTTTTGCTGGCTATTAAAGGACGTACGGAATTGATGTGTACACGGTTTACACAAATTATTTATGGGTTGCTTTTAGGGGGCATTGCCGGAAATTTAGCGGATCGAGTTCGGTTTGGTTGGGTAACTGATTTCTTAGATTTTCAGTTTGGGAGCTATCACTATCCTTCTTTTAATATAGCAGATGCGGCAATTTGTGTGGGTGCGATTTTGTATATTTGGAGCCAACGAGCAAAAATCAGCCCATCGGAGGCATCGGATGCATAAGCCGACTGCCTTTTTCTTGGTGGGACCTACGGCTTCGGGAAAAAGTGCCGTAGCACATCTATTAGCCGCTAAGTGGGGTTGTTCGGTGGTTTCGGCGGATTCGATGAATGTGTATCAAGGAATGGATATTGGCACAGCAAAGCCCACACTAACGGAACGGAAACAGGTTGTGTACCATGGTTTGGATGTGGTGGGACCCACTGAGGCGTTCCATGTCGCTGCTTGGGTGCAGGCGATACAGCCGGCTTGGTCGGAAGCTTCTCCGCCCCTGGTTTGTGGGGGTACAGGTTTGTATGTAAAATGTTTAACCGAAGGGCTAAATTCCTTTGCTCCGGAAGATAGAGCGCAACGATCTGTCTGGGAAATGCAATCGCTTGAAACCTTGCAAGTAGAAGCAGAACAGCACGTTCCAGAAGGCTATGCGGCGCTTACAGCAGACGATCGCCAGAATCCACGGCGTTTAATTCGACTCTTGGAACGGGGTGGAAATGGGGTTCAATGGGAGGAAGGACTGCGGGTGAAGTTGGTTGGATTACAGATTGAGCGCAAGCGCTTGCATCAGCGGATTCAAGATCGAGTGGAGCAGATGTATGCCGCCGGATTATTGGATGAAGCCGCGTCATTAAATTCGTTGGATCTTTCTCTTACAGCTCGGCAGGCGATCGGTTATGCGGAAGCCATGGCCTGCCTTGCAGGTGATTATACGCAAGCTGAGGCGGTTGAACGTACCGTGATTCGAACACGGCAGTTAGCGAAGCGGCAGATGACTTGGTTCCGGAATCAAATGGATGTGGAGTGGATTGAGGTGGAAGCAGATACAACGGTGGCAAAGGTTGCCGATGCGGTTGAAGCGGCGTGGGCACGAATCGGTGCTGGTGAGGTGCAATGTTGATAGAAAATAAAGGCCAGACTGAAGAACGGGTGTTGTTGATTGGGGTCTTATTACCTGGAGATGAAGAGTGGCGGGTGCGCGATACACTCGATGAGTTAGCACAACTGGCAGAGAGTGCGGGCGCCGTTGTAATGGAGCGGATTCTTATTCGACAGGCTAAATTGAAAGCAGGGCATTTCATTGGCACCGGAAAAGCCGAAGAGATTGCTGAAGAAGCTGAAGAGAAGAAGGCTACGATGGTCGTGTTTGATGATGATTTATCACCGGTTCAAGGGCGTAACTTGGAGTCTGTTCTGAAGATACGCGTATTGGATCGAACCCAGTTAATTCTCGATATTTTTGCGATGCGCGCTCAGACGCGAGAAGGGTGCTTGCAAGTGGAATTAGCACAGCATCAATATTTACTTCCTCGTTTGCGTAATATGTGGACGCACTTGGAGCGTCAAAAGGGAGGTATCGGTCTCCGGGGTCCTGGTGAAACCCAGTTGGAGATGGACCGGCGCCGTATTCAAGATTTGATTCGGACCTTGAAACGGGATTTGGAACTGGTGCGAGCTCGCCGGGCAGAACAGCGAAGAGGGCGGCGTCGACACGGTTGGGCATTGGTCTCTTTAGTTGGCTACACCAATGCAGGAAAATCGACGTTATTGAATCAGCTATCGGGTGCTTCGATCTATACGCAGGATCAACTCTTTGCCACGCTTGATCCCACCACAAGGCAAGTCGAGCTACCTCAGTTAGAACCGATACTGATGACTGATACGGTTGGATTTATTCAGAAATTACCGACTCATCTGGTGGATTCGTTTAAGGCGACGCTGGAGGAAGTGGTTGAAGCGGACTTGCTTTTGCATGTGGTGGATGCGAGTCATCCTCAGGTGGATATGCAATTAGATGCAGTACATCACGTGTTGGAGGAGATCGGCGGGGTGAAAAAGCCGATGATTTATGTGTTCAATAAAATCGATGATCAGAGCGGGGCCCGAGCTGTGCGGCGGTTACTCCGTCGGTTTCAGAATACGGCAGCTGTTTCTGCAAAAACAGGTGAAGGTATGGAGACGTTGTTCGATGGGATTGCCGAATGTTTAAAAGATCGAACCGAAGAACTGCAGCTTTCTGTGCCACTCAATGAAGGGCGTTTGTTGGCGCTTTTGCGAGAACGAGGCGTGATTCTTGAATCGAATTATGACGGAGGAATCGCTGAATTAAGGGTGCGGGTCTCACATCAGTTAGCGGCTCAGTTTTCCCAATATGTCGCCTAAGCCTCGCGTTCAGTTTTCGGGACGCGGTCGGGGTTCAATTGTCTCTTCTTGATCCCACGAGACGTCCTGTTCGAGTTGAGCGGGTTCAATGAAGTCTCGAACGATTACGGTGCCATTGGGATCGCGGTGAGAACATCGCACCCAGATGCCCATCGGCTCACTATCGAGATTGATATACTGTTGAAAACGGCGAAGGGTTTTCCGTTCTAGCAGCGTAATCATCGGGGAGTCGTCCTCCCACGTTTCACCCGCTTCGAGTGAGAGGGTTTTAAATCGACCCTCTTTAATTTTCAGTTGGTTTTGAGGGCGATGTGGTACGAGCAGGTTCGTTCGTTCGGTTTGCCTTTCTTCGGGCACCTCCATTTCAACCGCCGCTTCCTGTTGATAGAAGATTTTATATTCAATTTTCACTTTTTCAATTGGCACGGACGCTTTGTTATGAAGCGTAAGTTGATAGTTAACTGGGGTTTTTTTATCATTCGCGATCTCCACGTTGCCAAAACCAGCTCCGGGGAGCCCTCTTCGTTCTTCTCCGAAATCAACGGAATGGGTCTGTTTTCTGTAAGGACCTTCAACCTCTTTGATCTGCATACGGAAGTGAGAAGAACCGAATTGTTGAGCGGCATACCACTGCTGGATATAGGTTTGATCGGCCGGTTCAAAGAGCGTGCTTTTCACCCGCAGGAGGGTACCATCAGCTCTTTTGATCTCAACTTGTTCTTGATCGGGTTGATAGCGGATGATTGTAGCCTCTAAGGTTCGCCCATCGGTCGCGGTAAAGGTATGTGCTATGCCACTGGATAGGAGTGGAAGAAGGTTTAAAAAACCCATTAGAATTAGTTTCGTTGATTTAATAGCTCACCTGTTTGATTCAAACATATATCGTATATATAACGAAAGATTATGGGTTGGATCTGTTGATTTGTCAATCATGGGAGAAAGAGTGAGCTTGTCTTGCATGAAAAAGCTGGGTTTGGGAGAATTCGAAGGTGCTTTTTATTCAAGAATGTGTGCTTTACAAGGGAAGGTGTGGTTCGTACACTCCCGCCCTTAAGTTAACAAAAAAGAATAAAAAACAAGGAGTCCCATCGTGGATGCAACAAATAAAGCGGAAACAGTAAATACCTATAAGCGGAACGAAAAGGATACCGGATCACCGGAAGTCCAAGTGGCCTTGTTGACCCACCGAATCAAGGAATTAACCGATCATTTGAGCTCATTCACCAAAGATCATAGCGCTCGTCGTGGCTTGATCATGATGGTAAACAAGCGTCGTAAATTGCTGACGTATTTGCAGCAACAAGATGATACGCGTTACAAAGAGCTTATAGCGAAGCTGGGTCTGCGCCGTTAGCGCAACCATTTTTTTACATGTTGAACCCAAGTTGGTTCGGCATCTATATCTATCCGGCGCGAAAAGATGTGCTGGTCAAACGATAACCAGAAAGGTGCGCCCTTCCGAATATTTAGGGCGTAAATAAATAAGATGAAGGGTACAACCAAAGTAGAATTCGAAGTCGGCGGTATGTCGATGTGTTTCGAAACAGGCGTATTAGCGAAGCAAGCTGATGCCGCCGTGAGTTGCGGGTTGGAAGACAATATAGTCTTTTCAGCCGTTACCTCAGCAAATGAGGTGCGAGAAGGGTGCGATTTTTTCCCATTGCAGGTGGAATATCGCGAAAAGTTTTATGCGGCCGGACGTTTTCCGGGAGGTTACATTAAGCGGGAAGCTCGCCCATCTGAGAAAGAAATTCTCACGATGCGCGTAACAGACCGTCCAATTCGCACACTCTTCCCATCGAATTTTCACCGCGAAGTACAGATCAATAACATGTTGATGAGCTGCGATGGCCTACGTGATACAGATATTTTGAGCGTTAATGCATCCTCCGCGGCTCTGACCTTGAGTGAATTACCGTTCAATGGTCCTATCGGTGCTGTGCGTATTGCTCGTAATGATGGCGAGTGGATTATCAATCCCACGCACGATCAGTTGGCGGCGAGTGATCTCGACCTCACCTACTGTGGTGCGCGCGAAAAGGTCATGATGATCGAAGGAACAGCCGATGAAATACCGGAACAAGAGTTCATCGAAGCGATGCAAATGGCGCATGTGGAAGTAGAGAAGATCATTGCAGCGCAGTTGAAACTGCGGGCGGATGTTGGATTACCTGAAAAGGTCTATACTCCCGAAGCTTCAGATAGCACGCTATTGGACAAAGCGCGTGAGTTAGCCGGCGCTAATTTCATCGAATTGATGAAGATCGCTGGTAAACAAGAACGTCAAGATGCCGTATCGGCGTTGAAAACCTCCCTCAAGGAGCAGATGCTAGAAGTATTTGGGGATATGAGCGATGAAGCATATTTTCATGCCTTCCATGATTTGGAAGTAGAGACGGTTCGTCGTAACGTGATTGAGAATAACACCCGTATTGGCGGTCGTGGTTTTCTCGAACTTCGTGAACTGGATGCGCAAGTAGGGGTGTTGCCCCGGACGCACGGATCTGCAATCTTTGGCCGGGGTGAAACGCAGACACTTTGTACCGTTACTCTCGGTACGAAGAAGGAGACCCAGAGTCTCGATGCGGTTGCCGGTGGCGTAAGCGAAAAAGAGTTTCTATTGCACTACAACTTCCCTCCTTATTCAGTGGGTGAAGTCGGTCGTTTAGGGATGACAAGTCGACGTGAGATCGGACATGGTAATTTGGCGGAGCGTTCGATTGTTCCCGTCTTACCGGAAGATTTTCCATATGCCGTACGAGTGGTATCTGAAGTGATGGGCTCAAATGGCTCCTCATCAATGGCCTCAGCTTGTGGAGGCACCTTGGCATTAATGGATGCAGGAGTTCCTTTGAAAGCACCTGTGGCGGGCATTTCTGTGGGTCTATTCACCGATGGGCAAGGCGCTTCAGTTCAAGTGATCGATATTCTCGGTGTGGAAGATCACTGCGGAGATATGGACTTTAAAGTGGTAGGTTCTCGCAAGGGAATCACCGGATTCCAAGTTGATCTGAAAGTACATGGATTAGACTGGGATCAAGTCAAAGAAGCATTTGAAATCGCCCGTCAGGGACGCAGCGACATCCTCGACTATATGGATACAGTCATTGATGCACCTCGTGAAGAATTGTCGCCAACAGCTCCTCGTATCACGAAAGTGAAGATCGACCCCGAGAAGATCGGTGCGTTGATTGGTCCCGGTGGTAAACACATCCGTGGCATCACCGAAAGTTCAGGTGCGCAGGTTGATATTGATGAAGATGGTACGGTTAGTATTTATGCAACCGATGCTGAATCGATGGAGAGTGCGGTATCGCAAGTGAATGCGCTGACAGCAGAAATTGAAGTAGGAGCCACGTACGAAGGTAAAGTAGTTACCGTGAAAGACTTCGGTGCGTTTGTAGAATGTATGCCCGGTAAAGAAGGTTTGGTACACATTTCTGAGCTTGCTAATGAGCGAGTTGAGAGTGTAGATGCGATCTGCAAGCCTGGCGATTCGATGAAAGTAAAGTGTATCGATATTGATAATCAGGGACGTGTTCGTTTAAGTAGAAAAGCAGCTCTTAACGACGCCTAACGGCATTGATTAGCATCTATGAGAAGCGCCGATAAGGCGCTTTTTTTGTTTCATAAACATTAATTTAATGGTCTTTCTATCGGCGGAGGTATTCAGTGAAATTAAATCTACGAATTATTTATTTCATCATATTTTTAGTACAAGCAAATATATCGATGGGAGTTAATTATTATGTATCTATCAACGGAAATGATTCAAATAGTGGGAGCCTTAAAAAGCCATTCCGTAATATTCAAGCAGCTGCAAACGTAGCTAAACCTGGTGATATTATAACTATTTTTGAGGGCGTTTATAGGGAACGGATTGACCCTCCTCGTGGTGGGGATTCATCTTTAAAACGTATAATTTATCAAGCGGCTCCAGGTGAAACTGTAGTCATTAAAGGATCTGAAATAGCTTCAGGTTGGCAGTTTGATAAAGGGAATGTATGGCGGATCAAATACGATAATAATTATTTTGGAGAATTTAATCCTTTTGCAAATGAAATCCGTTCAGATTGGTTTTTTCCATTAGAAAGAGATCATACAACCGGGGCTGTATATATAAATAATACAATGATTGAAGAGTGTGATTCTCTTGAAGAAGTATATCAAACTAATGCCGGTATGCGGTGGTTTTCAAAATCAGATAATATAGGTACGCATATTTGGTCTAATTTTTCAGGCATGAATCCAAATAAAGAGCTGGTTGAAATTAATAAAAGAAGAACGGTTATATATCCATCTAAACCCGGAGTTAATTTTATAACTATTCGAGGATTTCATCTTACTCAAGCTGCTAATCCATGGTCGCCACCCACACAAGAGCAAATAGGATTAATTGGAGTAAACTGGAGTAAAGGTTGGGTTATTGAGAATAATGTAATTTCACACGCTCGTTGTGCAGGACTTACTTTAGGTAAATATCATGATCGTTTAGATGGCCTTTTAAAATATGGTTACAATGCGCATTATCAAACCGTGAAACGAGTTATTAAGCGGGGTGATTGGACAAGAGAAAATATTGGGCACCATTTGGTAAGAAATAACCTGATTTTCGATTGTGAACAAGCGGGCATTGTTGGAAGCCATGGAGGTTCATTTTCCGTCATCGAAGACAATCAAATATACAACATAAATATCAGAGGTTGGTGGGATGGTTTTGAACAGGCAGGTATTAAATTACATGCTGCAGTGGATACTATAATTAGAAATAATCTGATCTACAAATCCCAACGGGGAATCTGGCTTGATTGGATGTCACAAGGAGCGCGAGTTTCGGGCAATATTCTATTTGATAATAAAAAACATGATTTCTTTACGGAAGTGAATCATGGACCTTTATTGGTTGATAATAATTTCTTTTTGTCGGCCGTATCAATAAAAGATGTTTCTCAAGGAGGTGCCTTTGTGCATAATTTTTTAGCTGGTAGCGTGCAATCCAGATCTTCTCAAGGCAGAGATCGATATACGCAATATTTCAAGCCACATTCATGTGAATTTATTGGCGAAGAAAATATTCGCGATGGTGATGATAGATTTATTAATAATATATTGGTTGAGAACGCTTTACATGAATATGAGAAACAAAATGGTAACAACACTATCAAGGATAATGTTTACATAAAAACTCCTTCGTTAGATTCTAAAAAACAAATTTATAATCTGATTCAAAAAGATGATGAGCTAGATCTAATATTTAATTTCGATCGGGAATGGTACACGACTAATAGAGTAATAATTAGTAGTGAAAATCTTGGTAAAGCGTTAATTACAAAGCAAAGATTTGATTCGCCTCAAAGCCAGGATATCAGCATTAACTTCGACTACTTCGGTAATAATAGGTCAGTCCATCCATTCCCTGGACCATATGAAATTAATAAAACTACAAATCGCGTTAAACTGTGGCCAAAGTGATGTGTTATCAAATCGTAATTGGAAATTTTGATTTTGGTGTTTCAATGAACTCTCTGAAGCGGGGATGTTGCTTGAGGTGCTGAAAGCGCTTATCGGAGTTAAGGAGTTGGCGGGCGCTGGTTCCGTGTTGGTTGATCATTTTCTGTAGAGTTATCCAGAAAGCGTCCTCATCTTTTTGAAGGAGTTGTATCATGGCGAGATTGGCTTTGGCTTCGAGGTTTTTGGGTTGCAGCTGAATTAGTTTATCAAGTGCATTTTTGGCGGCAGTGTAGTTGCGTTGCTGGGCAAGACGTTCAATGATTTTGGTGAGGATGTTTGGTGAGATATTTTTGTTTTGGATGAGGGTATTGATTAGGTCGTTGGCTTTGGTTTTCTCTCCTAGGGCGATATAGACTTGCTGGAGGGTGAGGAGGTCGTTGAGAGTGGAAGTGTTAGTTTTGATCTTAGTTTCGATTTGAGTTCGGGTTTTGAGGAGATTACGGCGCTGGATGAGCTGATCGCGGACTGGTTTGAGTTGGGCGTTTTTTGGGTCTTTATTTTGCAGGATATCGATGATATCGAGGGCTTCATCGAATCGAGCGGAGCTGGCAAGAAGATTGGCAAGACGGAAGTTGGCTTCGGGACTGAGGTCGTAGAGTTCAATGGCTTGGCGGTAGGCAGCTTCTGCTTGAAGGGGGAATCCGCGGGCGTTGTAAAGAGAGGCGATGGCGGTGCGGAGCTTAGAGAAGGATTTACGGGCTACGATATCGCGGATAAAACGGGGGTCGGAACTGAGACGTTGGGTATACCAGTTCCAGAAGGCGGTGTCGTCGGCGATGAGCTGGGAGGAGATGGGAGTGGGTTGGTTGTTGAGTTTAAGGATGAGACCATGAGGTGTTAGGTAGGGGTACATCCAGGGCATGGGGTAGGATTCTTCCATGTAGAAGGCGCGGGTTTGGTTTGGTTTGGTTGGGGCACTTGGAACCTGGGCTGCACCGACGGGACGGGTAGCCGACGTAGTTTTGGTTTCGGTGATCTGTTGGTTGTTATCGAATAGTTGTTTGCAGAGAAGGGCGTTAATTTTCATGACGCCGGCGACTCCTTGGACTTGTACGCGTCCGCCTTCGGTGGTGAGGTCTGCTCCGGCTTGGATACGACCGGATTGGACGTCTTGAACATATTTTTGGAAGGCTAGATTGGTGTCGCGGGGGGTGGGAATCCAGATTTGATCGCCGTAAAGGTCGCGCATGACGTTCATGTAAGTGTTATCTGCCAGGGCGTTTTGTGTGATAAGATAAATGTCAGGGCGTACTTTGGCGGAGTAGATCATGTAGGTGGGTACAAAGCGTCCGGGGTCGGTACCGCCGAAGAAAATGGCGTTGGTTTCCATAGCGGGTGGATAGGCTTCACATGGGTAGGTGGCCCATTGAGTTTGAAATTCTTCAGGGTCGGGATACCAGTAAAGGAAGTCGTCACGGATGCCGTCAATCCCGCGGAGTTGCCAGTTGCCGAATTGCCAGCCGAAGTCGTGTCCGTTTTGTTCAGCGCCTCCGACGACTTTGAGTTGGCCGGAGTCGTTATAGTTTTTATAGATGAGGGCGAAGGGGAGGAGGAGAACGAGGGCGGTTCCGATCAGACGAGTGAGGGAATTGTTTTTGACTAGGGTTTGAAGTCCGGCCATGAGTAGAAGAAGTCCATAGCCGAGCCAGAGGACGTAGATGGCGTGAGATTGGATGTATTGAACGCGACCGATGAAGAGATTTTGAATGTCGGTTTTGGGGTTTTGAAGAATCATGAAGACGAGGCCAACTGAGAGAAAGGCGACAAAAGTGATGATGAGCCAGCTGATGTTGCGGCGTCCAGTGCGCCAGCCGAGGGCGAGTGGGAGGGTGGCAAGGAGGGCGATGGGGGCATAGAACTGAGAGCGGAGATCAAAGAGGTAGGTGCCGACTTGTTCGAGAAATCGAGGGGTGAAGACGGCAGCGAGTTTAACGCGTTCGTATTGGCCTCGAGTGATGGCGTGCATGAAGCCTTCCCAGGTGCGGGGATAGCCCCAGTTGATGGGGGGATTTTGGTCGGAAGAGAAGGGCATGTAGAAATAGAAGCTGAGACCAAGGAAGATAAGAAGAAAGGTTATGCCAACGGTTCTCCCATTGGGTAAAAGTGGGATAGCAATGGCTGGAATGAGTAGGGAAAAGGCGGTCCATAACCAGAAGCCTGGGTGGTCGGGACCGGCGATCCACATCCATTGGGTAAGAGTGGAAGTTTCGGCTGCGACTTTATTGAAACCGATGAGAAAGATAAAGAGGGATCCGGTAATGAGAAAATCGCGAAGCAGAAAGCTTTCGCGGATGAGGAGTCCGCCGATTATCATAAGAAGGATACCGGTAATTTGAAGAGGGAGAGTAAGGTTGTAGACGCCGATGAAGGCGAGAATAAGACCGCCGAAAAGGAGGATAATACGGGAGAGGTAAGTGCTAGAGAACATCTTTAGGTCGTTGCAGAGAACGGCGACGGCAATGGCTAGTCCCATAAAGAGGAGGGTTTGGTGGTTGGTGATACCGAGTCCGAATACGAAACTGCAAAGCAGAAGCCAGTGGGTCTGTTCAGGGTGGCGAATCCAGCGGTATAGAAATGCGAGAACGAGAGATTGAAAGAAGATGTTTAGCGTGTATACCTCGGCAATAACGGCTTGGGACCACATGCCTTGACCGAATGCGAGGAGTAGTCCGCCAGCGATGCCAGCGGTGGTGCAAAAGAGTTTCTGGGTGCGGGGGTCGAGAGCATTGGATTCTTTTTTGAGGGAGCATAGTAGGTCTGCTCCGGAGCGGCTGATTAGCAGTGCAATAATACCACAGGCGCCAGCACCGGCAAAAGCGGAGAAGAAGTTAACGCCCCAAGCGGGGTTGGGTTGACCGTGGAAGCTGACGGAGTGGAAAATCCATTGAAAAAACCAGGTGAGAAGAGTCCAGATGGGGTAACCGGGGGGATGGGGAACGCCAAGGAAGTCGGAGGCGACAATTAGTTCTCCGGAATCTTCGAGGCCCACGGTGGGTTGGAGGGTAAGGGTGTAAACGATTAGGGAGATTGCGAAGGTGATCCAGCAGGCAATCCAGTCGGTGCGTTTATAAAAAGGTGGGCTGGATAGGGTCATGAATAATCTCTTGGTTAAAATAAAACTGGGAAATAGCATAAGTTATTTATGGCGCAGGTCAAGGTTGTGGGTTTGGAACGTTGCATAAAAAAACTGTCGCTTTGAAAAGTTGGTGCATCGTATATTGAAAGGATATGCGAAATAGAATTCAACAGTGGATGTTGCGGAAGGACGCGGTTTGGTTGCAAGCGGTGAAGTATGTCGGTTGCGGTGGCATTGCTGTGGCGGTGGATCAGCTGCTGTTTTATGGTTTGGCGTTGCGGGCATTACCGGCGTTACGCGCAAGCGATCCGGTAGTGGGTTTTTTATCGGGCATGGGCTGGGAGGCCGTGGTGCCGGATGAGGCGATGTTGGAACGGAATTATTGGCTAATTAAGGTGGCGTGTTTTGTGGTGGCTAATGCGGTGGTGTATCTACTGAATCGGCAGTTTGTTTTTGAAGCAGGACGGCATCGGAGTGGGTTGGAAGTAGCACTCTTTTTTGGGGCTTCCTTGTTGCAGTTTGGTTGGATTGGCTTGGGGGGAGTACTGATTACGCAGTGGGCGTGGGAGGTGACGTATGCTAACTTGGTGATGATGATGATGGGAGCCTTTACGAATTTTGTCTTGCGGAAGTTTTTGGTGTTTAAACGATGAAGATCTTGATTTTGAATTGGCGAGATGTTCAACATCCGCGGGCTGGAGGGGCTGATTTCCGCTTGCAACAGGTCTATTCACCGTTGGTACGGGCGGGGCATAAGGTGGTGCTGTATAGTTGCGCATTTGCTGGGGCTTCGCGGACGGCTTCGATTGATGGCATTCGAGTGTTCCGGGCGGGGAATGATTGGACATTTTCTCTTTTGTGCTTTTGTAAT
>DOEU01000062.1:0-1877 GCA_003532555.1 Verrucomicrobiota bacterium
CCTATTGTCATTGGTCAAGCATGTGAGTTCGACTACTCAGGAACGCAAGCGTGTAAAGCGTTACGGGAGGAGGGCTATACCATTTCACTTATCAATAGTAACCCTGCCACGATTATGACCGATCCGGCAACGGCTGATCATACCTACATTGAACCGATTACAACGGAAGCAGTTGAAAAAATCATCCTCAAAGAAAAACCCGATGCCATCCTCCCTACCTTGGGAGGTCAGACCGCCTTAAACACGGCTATGAAATTGGTCGAGCAAGGTGTTCTGGAAAAACACGGTGTGGAAATGATTGGCGCCAAATACGATGCGATCCTTCGCGGAGAAGAGCGCGATCTATTTAAGAAAGTAATGGCTGAAGCGGGCATCGAAACCCTCCGCAGTTACGAGGTGCATACACTCGAAGAGGCTCGAGTCGTTGCGAATGAGAAACTGGCCTTCCCTATTATCGTGCGGCCATCCTTCACGCTTGGAGGAACCGGAGGCGGAATTGCGGCCGATATGGATGAACTCATGCTGATTGCCGAAGGCGGATTAAAAGCTAGTCTAACCACCGAAGTTTTACTCGAAGAGTCTGTATTCGGCTGGAAAGAGTTCGAGATGGAAGTTATGCGCGATAAGAATGATAACGCCGTGATTATCTGTGCAATTGAAAATATGGATCCTATGGGCATCCATACTGGTGATAGTATTACAGTGGCACCCGCGCAAACTTTGACGGACCGTGAATACCAGATCATGCGTGATGCTTCGTTGAAAGTATTGCGGATGGTCGGCGTAGAAACGGGCGGGTCTAATGTGCAATTCTGTATTCATCCGCAGACGGGTCGCTTGGCAGTCATTGAAATGAATCCACGCGTATCACGCTCTTCAGCACTCGCCTCGAAAGCAACTGGTTTTCCGATTGCCAAGTTGGCAGCCAAATTGGCAGTAGGCTACACGCTTGACGAACTTCCAAACGATATTACACGCGAAACACCGGCTTGTTTTGAGCCTTCAATTGACTATGTCGTTACCAAACTTCCGCGCTTTACGTTTGAAAAATTCCCTGCCGCGGATAACCGCCTCGGTGTTAGTATGAAATCGGTTGGCGAGACGATGGCGATTGGACGAACTTTTAAAGAATCGCTCCAAAAAGCCTTCCGTTCGCTTGAGATTGGGGTTGATGGATTGGATCTCAAAGCAGAGGAAAAACTTGATGCTAATCGACTCGATGATTATTTGACGACCACTTGCACAGAGCGAACTATCGCAATTAAGACCGCTTTAAAACGCGGATACTCGATCGAAAAAGTGCATGAAATGACCTTTCTTGATCCTTGGTTTATCGATCAGATCTTACAAATCGTAGAATTGGAAAAACAACTAGCAGAAGTGAGTGAAATCGACGCAGACCTCATGCGCCGAGCAAAACGCTATGGTTTCTCGGATGAACAGATCGGTGCACTCCGTGGGGTAAACGGCATGGAAGTCCGTGCGCTTCGGAAATCGCTATTTGTTACACCCGTCTATAGTTTGGTAGATACATGCGCAGGTGAATTCTCCGCCTCAACTCCCTATTTCTACTCCTGCTATGCCGATCACAACGAAATTCGCCAAACCGAAAAAGAGAGTGTGATCGTATTGGGCTCTGGACCAAATCGAATTGGACAAGGTATTGAGTTCGACTACTCCTGCGTTCACACCGTCAAAGCCCTCCGTGAAATGGGCTATGAAGCCATCATGGTAAACTCCAACCCTGAGACGGTTTCAACCGACTACGACACATCTGATAAACTCTACTTTGAACCGCTCACATTTGAAGATGTGATGAACATCTATGAAGCGGAAAACCCGATAGGCATGATTGTTCAGATGGGCGGACAAACTCC
>DOEU01000062.1:2208-2519 GCA_003532555.1 Verrucomicrobiota bacterium
TTGAATCTTGCCGAACGGTTATTAGATGCAGGGGTGCCGATTTTAGGTACCTCTCCTCAGAGTATTGCGGCTGCCGAAGACCGCGAGCAGTTTCGTCAATTACTGGACAAGCTCAAATTAAAACAACCTGAATCAGCCACCGCAAAAACAGTGGTGGAAGCGGATCAAATTGCCAAACAAATTGGATTCCCTGTCATGATTCGTCCGTCATTTGTTTTAGGCGGTCGAGCCATGATGGTTGCGTATGAGGAAGAGGACTTAGAACCTTTTGTAAAAGCTGCCTTTGCCGCCAGTCCCGAACATCCGGTTTT
>DOEU01000062.1:2949-4244 GCA_003532555.1 Verrucomicrobiota bacterium
GGTATTCACTCGGGTGATAGCGCTTGCTCTATTCCACCTTATACACTGAGCGATGACATAGTCTCGCGCATTAAAGAAGCATGTCGTGCTATGGCTCTTGAATTGGGCGTTAAAGGGCTGATGAATGCACAGATCGCTGTTAAAGATGATGATTTTTATATTATTGAAGTCAACCCACGTGCCTCGCGTACGGTGCCATATGTCTCAAAGGCAACTGGTGTACCGATGGCGAAAATCGCAACCCAAATCGCGATGAACCGGACCTTGGAAGAAATCGGATGGAAAGGCTTTAAACCCCGCGTTGATTGGTATGCCGTAAAAGAAGCGGTCTTCCCTTTTAATCGATTTGCGGGCGTGGATCCGATTCTCGGACCAGAGATGAAATCAACCGGCGAAGTGATGGGCATCGATAAAAGTTTTGAACTCGCCTTTTGGAAAGCAGAAACAGCAGCTGGTCAGGTATTGCCTACCGAAGGATGCGTTTTCTTAAGCGCAAAAGATCGGGATAAAAATTGGATTATCGAAGTGGCAAAAGAGCTGGATACAATGAATTTTGAATTGGTAGCTACGGAAGGAACCGCAGCAGCAATAGAGAACGCAGGTCTTCAAGTTAAGCGTACCTGTAAACTGGCGGAAGAAGGAACCAATGTCATTGATTTAATGAAAGACAAACAAGTGGATCTATTAATCAATACACCCAGTGGTCCGGTGGCAAGGGTGGATGAAATTAAGATTCGCTCTGAGGCAATTTTACGCGGGTTACCGATTGTAACAACCGCTTCGGGTGCAAAAGCAACCATCGGTGCAATTCGTACCATCCGCACCCAAGATTGGGATGTTAAATCCCTGCAAGCTTTCCATAGTGAAGAAAATTAAGACGCACGTTGCGCCTGCTTAAAACAGATCCGAGATATCCATTTCATAAAGGCTTCTTCTCCGCTCAACATTTCAATCTCAACCCGCATGTAGAGTAGCGGAAGATTTCGTCGTTCCATGTAGGGAAAGCGAACCGCATCTTTTTCTGTCGTCAGCAATGCCTCGGCTCCGGCTGCTTCCGCTTCGTTGAGAGTATCGATAATTTCTTGTTGCGAAAAACGATGATGATCAGCAAATCGACGCCGATAAACCAATGTGGCACCAAATGATTCCAAGGCCGTTTCAAAACTTTCTGGAACCGCAATCGCGGAGAGTGCCGCCACTTTTAATCCATTCAGTTTTTCCAACGGATATTGATCATCTCCAAACAAAGATTGTAAATATTTCGCACGGTGACGGCATTCTGAAATCTCAGCCGT
>DOEU01000062.1:4448-5267 GCA_003532555.1 Verrucomicrobiota bacterium
GTTTCAAAACTTTCTGGAACCGCAATCGCGGAGAGTGCCGCCACTTTTAATCCATTCAGTTTTTCCAACGGATATTGATCATCTCCAAACAAGGATTGTAAATATTTCGCACGGTGACGGCATTCTGAAATCTCAGCCGTTGGATTCAATTCCCGTAATTTATTTTTTAATTCAGGAGCTCCCTGTTGATCACATTTTGTAATAAAAATAAATCCAGCGCGTTTAATATTTTTCATCGGCTCTCGAAGTAATCCACGTGGCAATAGATGCCCCCCTCCATACGGATTCGTTCGATCAACCAGTGCAATATCTAAGCGATTTCCTAGTTTTAGATATTGGAAGCCATCATCGAGAATCAATGTATCGCAACCAAGAACACGAATGGCATATTTTCCAGCTTTCACTCTATCTTTATCTACCACCACAGCCACGTCCGGTAAATTCGATGCCAACATGTAAGGCTCATCACCCGCCGTATGAGAATCGAGTAATAATTGATTGCCATCAGAAACGACCCTCGGGGGCACTTCGATAGAGCGATTGGTGATCCGTAACCAAATTTTCTGCCAGAAAGGAATAGAACGGCTTTTATAGCCCCTACTTAAAATCGCTACTTTACGCCCCTGTTGTTGCAGGTTCCGAGCAAACACTTCTACGACTGGTGTTTTACCGGTTCCGCCTACGGTTAGGTTGCCCACACTAATCACCTGACAGCCCAGCGTATTGCCGCGCAAGATACGATGACGATATAGCCAGATCCGAAATTGCACCAATATTGCAAAGATCCAAGATAAGCATTGGAGGCAACCACGTAGCAAA
>DOEU01000121.1 GCA_003532555.1 Verrucomicrobiota bacterium
AGTCACTTCCGTGCCATCATCAAACCGATTCAATGAATCCAAATTAACTGGAACAATTATTTTCCGCGTATAGTTATTAAACCCCCGAATAGGTAATTTCCGAACCAACGGCATCTGCCCGCCTTCAAACAAAGGCTTATGGCGAGAACCAGCACGTGAAAACTGACCCTTATGTCCGCGACCCGCCGTTTTTCCTTTACCAGAAGCACGACCCCGACCCACACGAATACGCCGATGTTTTGACCCATCAGCTGTCTGTAATGAATGTAAATCCATGATTAAATCCTCTCTCGCTTACCCTTTACGCAGCGCTATAGCCGCTTCTTTGGTACGCAATTTACTCAACGCCTTCAGCGTCGCCTTCGTCACGTTCAAATGATTATTACTACCTAATGATTTCGCCAACACATCGCGAACCCCAGCCAACTCAAGTACAGCACGGCAAGCACCCCCCGCAATCACACCCGTACCCTCAGAGGCCGGACGAATCAAAACCTGAGCGCCACTATGTTTACCTGTCGTATCATGCGGAAGCGTCGTGCCACGCATCGTTACTATTGCCAAGTTCCGCTTCGCGTTATCACCTGCTTTACGAATCGCATCCGCCACCTCAGCAGCTTTCCCCAATCCATATCCCACGCGCCCCTTGTGATCACCCACAACGACCAACGCACCAAAACTAAAACGACGACCTCCCTTTACCACCTTCGAGTTACGGTTAATATGAACCACCCGCTCCTCAAACTCCGGCTTTTCACGAGGCTCATTCTTACCCTCTCGACGACGACTCCGGCCGCCTTCTTTACGACTCTTGCGCTCTCTTCTATCTATCTGTTGCTCTGCCATCATCGCTCCTAAAATTTAAGTCCTGCTTCACGGGCACTATCGGCTAATGCTTTCAAATTCTGACCGAAAGCAAATCCACCCCGATCAAAAACAACCTGCTCGATTCCTTTTTTCATCGCCACTTCCGCCGCCTTTGCACCTAAGGCTTTCGCCGCTACTTGATTTTTCTCTGAACTCGAGACCCCCGCTAATGTAACGTGAGCATCATCATCAATGAATTGAACCTCAAGCCGCTTGTTGGAACGGTAGACCGCCATACGCGGACGAGCTGCTGTACCCGCCAATTTATTCCGCACCCGAAAATGACGCCGAATCCGCATCTGTTTTTTAGTTAACATACTCATTATGCGACTGCCTTACCTTCCTTACGACGGATCTGCTCATTACGATAACGAACCCCTTTGCCTTTATAAGGCTCCGCTGGTGAATAATCACGAATCCGTGCCGCCACCTGTCCGACTAATTGTTTGTCAATTCCTTCAATGGATACCGCTGTGCCCCCCTGAACATCCACCTGAATGCCATCCGGAATCGGATAAACGATATCGTGTGAGAAGCCTAATGAAAGCACAATTTCCTGTCCCTTCATCTGCGCCTTGTAGCCTACACCTTCGATGATTAAATCTTTCTTATATCCTTCGCTCACGCCTATGACCATATTGCTGATCAGACTCCGAACTGTACCGAACATCGCTTTTCCAAACTTACTCTGATCCGTGCGAGAGACCACAATTCGCCTCTCATTCTGCTCAACGGAAATGCACGTAGGAGCTGTATAAGTACATTCTCCCTTCGCACCCTTCACCGTCACCGTCTGACCAATCACTTCCACCGTAACACCGGTCGGGATACTAATTGGTTGATTTCCTACTCTTGACATTTTATTCCCCCGATCTCTCTACCAAATGTAGCAGAGAACCTCTCCACCGATCCGTTTTGCACGCGCTTCGCTATCCGTCATCATCCCCGACGATGTACTCAAAAACGCCACACCAATTCCGCCCAATACACGCGGAACCTCTTCGGCATTCGCATATTTACGACAACTCGGCTTACTAATACGACGCAATCCCTGAATCACCGATTCACGATCTGCCGTATATTTCAGAATGAGATTCAACACCGGTTTCCCGTCGCTATTCTCAACTGTGTAATCCTTAATGAAACCTTCCTGCTTCAACAGACGAGCTACTTCACTCTTCATCTTTGAATGCGGCATATGCACTGTCTGCTTCTCCGCCATATTTGCATTGCGGATGCGTGTTAGCATGTCCGCGATTGGATCTGAAACCACCATCGTCTAATCCTCATTAATTTCCTGCGGCAAACGGCATACCCATTAAACTGAGCATCTCTTTTGCCTCTTCATCTTCACTCGCCGACGTCACGAACGTAATATCCATTCCGTGCGTGCTCTTCACCTTATCCGGATCAATTTCCGGAAACACCGTCTGCTCCTGCAGCCCCATCGAATAATTTCCACGCCCATCAAAAGATTGGACAGGAATACCGCGGAAGTCACGAATACGTGGCAATGCCACATTCACCAAGCGATCCATGAACTCATACATCCGATTATTACGCAAGGTAACCCGTGCTCCAATAGGCATTCCCTCCCGAAGCTTAAAATTCGATATACTTTTCTTCGCTTTGGTAATAACAGCCTTCTGACCCGTAATCTTACCCAAGTCATCCGCCAACGCCGTCAACGTATCGCGATCATTATTCACCGATACACACAGATTCAATATGATCTTTTTCAAACCCGGAACCTGCATCCGATTCTTGTACTTCCGACTCTCCATCAGCTTCGGAATCACACTCTCTTTATATGTTGTTTTTAATCTTGGGGTCATGACCCGTCCTCCAATCAAACCACAGCACTAAGCAGACTTCACGTTCGAGATCGCCAACGGCGCCTCACGCTCGACCACACCGCCCTGCGGATTGTCCTCACTTTTTTGCATGTGTTTTTTTACAAAATTAACACCCTCGACCAGCACACGACCCTGCTCGATATTCACCATTAAGACTTTGCCGCTCTTGCCTTTGTCATCTCCGGCAATTACTTCAACTGTCACTCCCCGTCTG
>DOEU01000015.1:0-4741 GCA_003532555.1 Verrucomicrobiota bacterium
CGTTGCGGCTACTCCGGCGGTATAAAGCGCGAAGGCGGCGTTCACCAATACAATATCTCTTTTGGCATCCTGAAGTTCACCTGAAAGTATGGCGCGAGAAATAGCGGCATTCTCTTCGGGTTCTCCTCCTGTGAGTTCGCTAGGCTCGGCGAGCGGAAGATTCCATTCGTCTGGATGAAAATCGAATGATCGCAGCGCATCCTCTTTCACTTCAATCATCTTTGTGGATGTGGTTGTGGTGATTTCATCTAAGCCATCACCTCCATGAACAATGAGTTGATGAACAGCGTTAAGGCGTTGAGAGGCTTCGGCAACTATCGGAAGCAGGTCTGGTTTGAATACACCCGTGAGCCCGCGTCGAACCGAGGCAGGATTGCAGAGCGGACCTAGAATGTTAAAGAGACTCCAGATGCCGAGCTCGCGCCGGGGGCCTACCACGTGTTTCATTGCGGGGTGGAGTTTAGGAGCGAACAGAAAGGCGATACCGATTTCTTCGAGACAGCGTGCCATTTTGCTGGGGGGATAATTGAGATTGATGCCTAGTTGATCGAGAACGTTGGCACTGCCGCAGCGGCTAGAGACCCCATAGGAGCCATGTTTGGCAACGGTGACGCCTGCTCCGGCGATAACGAAGGCAGCGGTTGTTGAGATGTTAAAGGTGTGTGCGCAATCTCCACCGGTTCCGACAATATCAATCGCGGTGGGATCGGCGCAGGGAATGGGAGTGGCATGTGCGCGCATGACATCGGCGCAGGCTGCGATGATTTCAGGCGTTTCTCCGGTGAGGCGCAACCCCATGATAAACGCACCCATCTGCGTTTCGGTGGCTTCTCCGCTCATGATCTGCTTCATGCTTTCCGCAGCTTCTTCGGCGGTTATCGGTTGTCGATCGACTAATTTTTTTATGACTAATTTCATAGAAGGACTTTAATCTATTGATAGCATAATACAAAGTTGTTTTGGGCAATTCCCCCGCGAGAGTAGGATTTTGTTTAGGTAAAAAAAAAGCGTCCGGTGGACGCTTCTATTAAAACAAAGATAGATGGTTATGCGATCTTCGTTTTCGCGGTCTCTACCACTTTTGTAAATCCTGCTGGATCGTGAATAGCGATCTCGGAGAGGACTTTACGGTTGAGAGTAATGCCAGCTTTGTTGCAGCCATCAATGAAGCGGCTATATGAAATACCGTTCAAACGACAGGCGGCATTCATCCGCACAATCCATAACTGGCGGAAACTGCGTTTCTTGACTTTACGGTGAACATACGCCATCGCTTGCGCTCGATCGACGGCTTCCGTTGCTTGACGGAAAAGTTTACTACGAGAGCCTTTAAACCCTTTAGCTAGTTTAAGGCGGTTATTACGTCTGCGGCGTGAAGCCGGTCCATTAGTTGCTCTTGGCATAGTATCTGTCTCCGAAACTTAGATGAAGGGAGTAATGCGCTTCATATCCGCATGATCGACAATGTCGCTACTACGCAGCTTACGCTTCCGCTTCCGGTTTTTATTTGAAAGTATATGGCTTCCGCCCATGTGATTCCGCTTCAGTTTACCGCTTCCGGTTTTGCTGAACCGCTTGGCGGCACATCGTTTGGTTTTCATTTTTGGCATTGTTTACCGTCTTTCTACCCGTTGAATCATCTCGATATACGGGTTTTCCTCGCAAAAGAGGGGTGAATGTAGGGAATTGATAGCGGGGAGTCTAGCCCTTTTTTGAGCAAATCGATTAGATTCCATCCTGATTTTTTGTTTGGGAGCGTGTTCGGATTTGCACCCCGCTTTCTGCACGGGTGACAAAGCTGTCGGGTGGGGTGCTTTCCATGAGAAAGACGTTACCGGCCACTACGGTTCGTTCGCCGAGGATGGTATCTCCTCCCAAGATGGTACTGTTGGCGTAAATAATGACATAATCTTCCACGGTGGGGTGGCGCTGAATGTGTTTAATGGGGCGTCCGTGTTCGTCGAGTGGAAAGCTTTTGGCTCCAAGTGTCACGCCTTGGTAGAGTTTGACGTTGTTACCGATGTGAGAGGTTTCGCCAATCACGACGCCGGTACCGTGGTCGATGAAAAAGCCGCTACCAATGTTGGCTCCCGGATGGATATCGATGCCGGTGAGAGAGTGGATGCGTTCGCTCATGATGCGCGGAATTAAAGGAAGATCGAGCTGATAGAGTTCATGGGCTAGGCGATGGGCAGCAATGGCGAGCAGGCCGGGATAAGCGAGTTTTACTTCTGCATAACTGAGTGCGGCGGGATCTCCATTGTAGGCGGCCTGAATGTCTGCGATGAGCATTTCTCGGACATGGGGTAGTCTTTGGATGAATTGGTGGAGCAGGTGCTCACTTGCGAGAGGAAGGTCGGGTATCGGAATACGGTTTTCATGCAGATCTGCAGCGGCTTTCCAGCGAAAGGGGAGTGCTTTTTCAATTTCGGTTTGCAGGGGGGGGATGAGTTGAGTGAGCTGCTCTTTAAAAAAAGCTTCGAGGGGTTGCGTGTCGCCGATACTTCGCCCAGGAAATAGCAGGTCAATGAGCTGATTTTGGATGGTGTAGATTTTTTCGATATCTGGATGATTCCAGAGTGCTTGATTGGGTAAATCGTCTTCGCTTTGCGCATAGAGTGGAATCAAGGCATCGATAATGGTCTGAATGTCATTTTTCACACTGATCTCCTCAGGAAACTTCTACCTTATATATAGCATCAGTTCGAAGCAATTTTATTCTTTATGAGGTCGATTGCTTCGCTCACACTTTAGGAAGTTGTTGAAGGTAGAGATATGAAATACATAAGCACAAGAGGAAAGATGGATTCGGTTGCATTTCAAGATGCGGTTATGACGGGTTTAGCGACCGATGGCGGATTGCTATTACCTGAGCGATTGCCGGATGTGCGTGATCGGTTATCGGCTTGGCGTGATTTAAGTTACAGTGAGTTGGCGTTTGAGGTGATTAGGCTGTTTGCGACGGATATTCCTGATGCGGATCTACGGACCTTGGTGGATAAAAGTTATGATTCCTTTCGTCATCCTGAAGTGTCGCCGAGCGTGGCGGTGGGTGATCTCTATATTTTGGAACTGTTTCATGGGCCGACGTTGGCTTTCAAGGATGTGGCGTTGCAGTTGCTAGGAAATTTGTTTGCGTATATTTTGGAGCAACGGGGTGGTTGTCTGAATATTTTGGGTGCCACTAGTGGGGATACGGGCAGCGCCGCGATTCACGGGGTTCGCGGAAAAAAGAATATCAATATTTTTGTGATGCATCCGGCGGGGCGAACGAGTCCAATTCAGGAGCAGCAGATGACCAGCGTACTGGATGAAAATGTCTTTAACCTGGCGGTCGAAGGAACCTTCGATGATTGTCAGTCGATCATGAAAACGACATTCGCTGATTTGCCATTTAAGCAGATGCATTCCTTGGGTGCGGTGAATTCGGTTAATTGGGCACGGGTGTTAGCGCAGATGGTTTATTATTTTTATGCCACGTTTGATGTGCAGAAGCGAAGTGGGGCAGCGGCGGTTCGTTTTTCGGTTCCGACGGGAAATTTTGGGGATATCTTGGCGGGATATTTGGCGCAGCAGATGGGGTTGCCGATCGAGCAGTTGGTTCTTGCAACCAATGAGAATGATATTTTAACTCGATTCTTCCATACAGGGGTCTATGGAAAAGCGGCGGTCGTGCCAAGTATCAGCCCGTCGATGGATATTCAAGTGGCGAGTAATTTTGAGCGGTATCTTTTCTATCAGATGGATCAAGATGGAGATCGAGTGCGTGCGGCGATGAAACAGTTTTCGCAGGAAGGTCGGTTGGAAATTTCCGTTGATGAAAGCGGGGTGGTTGATCCGCTCTTTATTGCGGGTCGAGGTGCGACGGCGGAGACGTTGGAGGTAATAAAGCGGTATGAAGAGCAGTTCGATTACTTGCTCGATCCGCACACAGCTGTGGGCGTATGGGTGGCTGAACAGCATCCAGCTTCGGTGCCGACCATTTGTCTGGCGACGGCACATCCGGCAAAATTTACGCAAACGATGGAGCAGGCGATTGATCGCTCAGTTCATCATCCTATATTGGATGCGTTGGACGGGGTGCCCACTCGATGCGATTCAATTGCCAACGATCGCGATTTAGTTCAACAGTATTTGGTCGAACATATTTAATCGGCTCGAGCGAGCTTTGGAGGTGGGCATGAAGTTGCCGTTTTCACTCAGTATGGCTATGAAATATCTGAAGCCAAAACGATCATTGGTTTCGGTGGTAACGGTTATTTCAATGGTGGGTGTTGCCTTGGGTGTAGCGGTTCTGATTATTGTGCTTTCCGTTATGACCGGATTTGATGAGGTATGGCGAGAGCGAATTTTAGGGTTTAATGCGCATGTCAACCTGTTGCCCGCAAGTGGGCGTGTGGAGGCGTGGGAACCCCTTTGTGCGGAAGCTGAAGAGCTTGAAGGCGTTGAAGGGGCTGCGCCTTTGATCGATGGTTTGGTTTTGATGCAACTGGATGATCGGGTGCATACGCCGATTTTACGCGGGGTGGATGCGGAGCGAGAGCGTGATGTGAGTTTAGTACCCGAGCGAATGATTGAAGGGCAATTTTCATTGGACTATGATGAAATCGTGATTGGGAGTGGCGTGGCTCGGCGGATGGGATTACATACCGGGGATTGGCTGAGTGTGGTGGCACCGCAAGGATTAGTGGCGAGCGATGAAATCCAATTGCCGGAGGAGTTGCAAGTGGCGGGGATTTTT
>DOEU01000015.1:5004-5320 GCA_003532555.1 Verrucomicrobiota bacterium
GTGGTGGCACCGCAGGGATTGGTGGCAAGCGATCAAATCCAATTACCAGAGGAGTTGCGAGTGGCGGGGATTTTTCACGTGGGGATGTTTGAATTTGATGAAGGTTTTGTCTACACCTCTCTTTCAACCGCACGTTCGTTGTTTGATATCAAGCAGGGTGTTGGATCGGTGCAGCTGATGCTAAACGATCCGATGGATGCACTCGGTGTGGCAGAAGCCTTGCGGGGATCGTTAGGGAATGCGATCTATCCACAGACCTGGATGGAGGCGCATCAACAAATTTTCACGGCCCTGCAAGTGGAAAAAAACATGATGT
>DOEU01000033.1:0-2990 GCA_003532555.1 Verrucomicrobiota bacterium
GAAAGTTCATTCGATTCATCCTGCACCACGTCATAGCCGCCATGCGCGAGTAAAGTTTCACGAGCCACTGCCGCTAATTTTGTTGGTATAAGTATTTTTTTCATATTATTATCTATCCTTACTGAACCTTTTAGAGCGGGCTAAAGTACCATTCCCCCTCATCGAATCAAGCTTTGACAAATCCGTATTTTGTGTAACATTCGATACTGTATATGAAAACTTGCGTACCAACTGAAAAAATACTCTTCATTCTTATCCTAACAACCACCTTAACTAATTGTGTAGGCTATCGCTTTAATGGAACCACCCCCCATCAAATTTCCACTGTCAAACTCGCACCCATAATAAATCAAACTGATGAACCCGCGATCGAACGCCAGATCACAAGAGCCATGCGTAGCTTTATCCAGTTTGATGGTCGTCTCCAACTTGTTGATCACGACCACGCCGATGCCAGAATTGAAATTACACTCAAAGCCTACCAAAACAATCCCATTGCCTATCGCTCCGAAGACCGCGAAGTCATACCCCGCTTTTATCGTCAATCCATCACTGCAACTGCCTGCTTAATAAATACTTCAACCGGAGAAACTCTTCAAGAAGCAACCAACCACGGCGAAGCCCTATTTGAATTTGAATCGGACCTATCCACCTCAAAGCGCAATACACAATCCGAAGCCGCCAATGAGTTAGCTCGGCTACTCTTCAGCGATCTCATCGAAACGTGGTAATAAAAAAAACCGTCCTCATACGGACGGGTTTATCAAAAATACGTGCAAATCACTTACGCTAATTTACGCAATTGATTAGTAGCATTTGTTTTACGCCGAATCGCCGTGTTCTTCTTGAGAACACCCTTCTTCGCAGCTTTGTCTAGAACCGAATGGTAAACCTTTAATGCAACCGCACCTTGTTCCGTATCACCCGCTGTCAAGGCTTCCATCATAGCTCGACGAGCACTCTTTACACGCGTCCGTACTTGAAGATTCCCTTCACGACGCACTTCATTTTGACGCACTCTTTTTTTCGCACTTTTTAAATTTGGCATATTCTTAACCCTTTCACGCTCTTTCAGATAAGGTTGGGCATAATAAGCAATCGCACTTTGAAGTCAACTCGCAACTCATCTGAGTTTCTATCGAATTACACCCCAATGTTCCCGAAAAGGCCAATATACAAAAACCGCTGGCCCTCGGAAGTCTTTTCGAGGTACGCCGCCGAAAAATCGCCCATCCAAGCTCATTCCCGGCGCCGTATTATCCCCACACATTAAATAGAGATCTTCACCCAAATCAATAGCATCCGATGCCCTTGCTAAAAGTGCATCATTTCCATACCCACCTTGATAAACCGGATCGGTTGCAATTTGCTGAAAAATCGCTGGTTCGCTCACTGGCTTCCCATTCACAATCAATCGGCCCTCTTGAATTTGAATCCGCTCCGATGGCATTCCCACCATCCGTTTAATATAAAACGTATCCTTCCGCACCTGATTATGTTTTATATTACGTGTATCAAATACTGCGACATCGCCCCGCTTCGGAGCTCGAAAATTATACGCCATTTTATTCACAATCACCTGATCACCAGTGATTATGCGCGCACCGGCTATCACTTCATCTTTCCGATAGACCCGTTTAACGTTTAATACCTCCTCCATGTAGGAAGGAATTCGATGCTCCACACCCCCGATGTTTAACAAAACGGAATCTCGAAATCGCCGGATACCTTGAAGCGATCCACTCGTCTTAGCTCGAACTTCTTTGTAGGAAGCTCCTGTAAGCAACCATTTCGGTAATTTTGTAATCGGATTATCAAAAAAACCAGGCCCCATCTGCGCCTCCGCATTAATTCCGTTCAACGTCGGTTGCATCGAGCCCGTGGGTATTTTAAAAGGCTCAAAAAAGAAGGCCCGAATCGCCATCGCAGCAGCCACCGCCACAATAATCACCTCCACATTTTCCCGAGTGCCTTGCCGTAAACGAAAAGGGTAGATTTGATCAATCGCTTTCTCGAGAGCCTTCATCGCCTGGACACGGTTACCTTGCTCTGTTTTACAAATATGGCGAAACATATCTTCCGCCTGGCGAAGTGTTTCTAACTCTAGCTGATCAGCAATATCTTCACGCATATTTCTTGCATGCTTGGCTGACTGGAGCAACTGCTTCGATTCTTTTTTTTCTTTTCGTTTTTTTATAAAATTCATGTCTACTGATTATTTGTTTTTAACACGGCAATGAAGGCTTCTTGTGGAATATTAACTTTACCAATCTTCTTCAACTTCTTCTTACCTTCCTTCTGACGCTCTAGCAATTTACGTTTCCGGGAAATATCCCCTCCGTAACATTTTGCTGTCACATCTTTTCGGTAAGCTCGAATCGTCTCCCGCGCAATAATCTTACCATTCACTGCAGCTTGTAATGCAACTGTAAAAGCTTGACGTGGAATTACATCTAACAATGATTTGCACATTTGACGACCCCGAGATTCGGCTTTTGAACGATGCACAATACTCGAAAACGCATCCACCACTTCGCCATGAATCATAATATCCATTTTTACCAAATCCGAAGGTTGATACTCCGCATATTCATAATCCATTGATGCATACCCTCGACTAACAGTTTTCAATTTATCATAAAAATCGATTAACACCTCATTTAATGGCATCCGACACGTCAACATGACCCGAGTGCGATCGATTGAATCCGTCTTCACAATTTCACCCCGCCGTTCCATGATCAACTGCATCATCTCACCCATATAATCAGTTGGGGTGATAATCGTTGCCAAAATCATGGGTTCTTCAATTTGCTCAATCAGCGTCGGATCCGGTAAATACATTGGATTATCAATTTCTTGCTCTTCGCCGGTTTTTAAAATCACATGGTAAACCACATTCGGATAAGAAGAGATGATGTCTAAATTAAATTCGCGCCGCAGGCGTTCCATAATAATTTCCATATGCAACAACCCTAAAAATCCACACC
>DOEU01000033.1:3400-9298 GCA_003532555.1 Verrucomicrobiota bacterium
ACCCAATTTTTCATAATCCGAAGTTTCCACTGGATAGATTCCCGAAAAAACCATCGGGTGAATTTCTTGGAAGCCTGGTAAAGGCGCTTCTACCGGATTTTTTTGATGGGTAAGGGTGTCACCAATTTGAATCTCCGAAGCATCTTTAATATTGGCAATAACGTAGCCAACGGCTCCTTCTTCCAACTGTTTTGCCTTCGTCATTTCTGGTGTGAAAACGCCCACTTCTTTAATCTCATAACTCTGACCCGTGCTCATCACCAACACCCGATCACCTGCTTTCAACATGCCACTAAAAAGCCGCATATAGACCACTACACCCCGAAATGCATCGTATTTAGAATCAAAAACCAATGCCCTTGTTAAATCATCACTTGCATGAACTGGAGCAGGAAAGCGTTCCACCACCGCTTCCAATACCTCTTCCACACCCAACCCCGATTTAGCACTCACTTGCAATGCATCACTCGCATCAATTGCTAAAATATCTTCAATCTGCTGGCTTACTTTCGGAACATCCGCATTCGGTAATTCAATCTTATTCAACACCGGTAAAATTTCTAACTCATTGCCACTCGCTAAATACGTGTTCGAAACCGTTTGTGCTTCCACACCCTGTGCTGCGTCGACCACCAATATAGCTCCTTCACATGCCTCTAAACTTCTTGAGACCTCATAGGAAAAATCTACATGCCCTGGTGTATCAATCAGGTTAAACGTGTAGGTAAGCCCATTTTTTGCCGTATATTCCATCGTTACCGGATGCGCTTTAATCGTGATGCCCCGCTCCCGCTCAAGATCCATAGAATCGAGCAGTTGTTCTTTCATCTTACGCTGCTCCACGGTTTGTGTTAGCTCAAGCATACGGTCAGCTAATGTCGATTTACCGTGATCAATGTGCGCAATGATACAAAAATTGCGAATGAGGTTTAGTTCTTTCATAAGTCGAAGCGAAGAAGCTAACCCAGCCAAACCATGCCGTCAAGAACCCCTCCTCGCAAAGCAAGCAGGAGAGTTTACATCTTTACGGCTGGAACAGGCTGACCAGCAGCGCGTAATTCAGCAAATAAAGCTACACGCAAGGCACTCGTCAAAGCCGGTAATTTTTTAGATAGATCAAACGATTCGCTTAGATCCGTTTTTAGGTTAAATAAACCACTGTGGCTCGTTTCCCAATTATGAATCAATTTCCAATAGCCCAAACGAATTGCCGATGAAGCGGTCTGCAATTCCCATGAATTAAATTTAGGATAATGCCACGTCAGCCCTCGCTCCATGAGTTGTTCAGTGGTTTTTAGATCATGCGCATCCAATAATAATGGAGCAAAACTAACTCCATCTATTACTTGAACGGTCTCTAACTGATCCCCGCCTGCCAGTTCATAAAGTGTAGGCAAAATATCGATCCCACTTACTGGCACATCACACTGATCCCCCGCTGCAATGCCCGGGCCGCGAACCACAAAAGGCACTCGAATACCTCCTTCTCGCAGACTCCATTTTCCACCGGTTAAGGGGGCATTCATCCGTCGAGGTTTTTTCGATGGAGGCAAGGAGGGAATCGCCCCATTATCCGCCGTAAAGATGACGTATGTATTTTCTGCCAAACCTAACTCATCCAAGCAATCTAATACCCCTTCGACACTACGATCTAATGCCACCGTCATTGCCCGATAGAGCGCCACCGTTGGATTAGACTCTTTCATCGGCTGTTGATCAAAATCATAGGGATCGGCCACCACCCACGTATGATTGGCATAGTGCGATATCTGCAAGAAAAAGGAGCTCCCCTCTTTTGCCATCTGCTCTAAAAAAGTAACGGATCTTTGCTTTAAGGAATTCGTGAGTTTCGGATCCTCTTGTAATCGAGTTTGGTATTCATCTTTCAGGGCAAATCCACCTTCTTTATTCCCCGTCTCTCCATCACTCACATCAAATCCCATCTCCGCGGGATCTCCTAAGATATGCCATTTGCCAAAATGAGCAGCCACATATCTCTCATCCACCCGCTTCAAGACCTCTACCAACGTATCTCTATCTTCAAATATTGGTGCCTCTCGAAATAGCTTCTGGACATCCGTCACACCATGGCGTGCCACACTCTGCCCCCATTGAATCGAATATCTGGATGGAGAACACACAGGAGCCGCTGCATAGCCCGCCGAAAATCTCATACCCTCTTTTGCCAACCGGACGACTGCAGGTGTTTCATATCGATCTTGAAAGCGATCTAAAACACGATCATCCATGCAAATCGAAGTTCCTGCCCAGCTTTGATCATCGGTTACAATCAGTACAAAATTAGGCTGCGCCTGCTCTGCCCCCAAACTCGTCGAATGAACACTCAACAATAAAAAAATTACTACCATCAGATACTTCATTCGCTTAAAGCCTTCCTTAACTGTTTTGCCAAATTCTTTTGCTTTTCTGCATGAGATGGAGCTCCGGCTAAATTATGCCATTCATGCGGGTCAGTTAGATGATCATACAACTCTTCGCTTCCATCTTGATAGCGAATATATCGCCATTGATCAGTACGAATGGTCCAATGTTGATTTAAAAAAGGTTCATTAACCCAGCGTTCATCCAATGACTCGACAACCTCCGACTGCATAACCCCCAAAGCGATCCGCTCCCCTTTTTCTTGAGAACCGGGATTTAACAGAGGCTTGATACTGACCCCCACACGTTTGACCTGATTGGAGAAAGGTACTGTTAAGTCACACAGCTCAACCAAGGTTGGGTAGATATCAATCAACGAGACTGGTGCATCAACACGGTCACTCTCATCGGACATTCCAGGAACGCGTACCAATAATGGAATACGCATGCTTTCTTCCCATAAGGCTCCTTTAAAGAGGAATTCTTTTTGACCGAGTTGATACCCATGATCACTCGTAACAATAAGAATCGTATTCTTCCATAAATCTTTGGATTTTAACGCATTAACAACTACCCCAATACACTCATCAACCGCACTTACACTAGCTAAGTATGCTTGAACCCAAGCTCGCAGTCCCTCTTCTTCAGTTTGATAAGAAGAAATCAGTTTTTGATATCGGTAGAACCCCTTATGCGAGGGAGTAAATTGATGTTCTAAATATGTATCATCACGGTCATTCTTGCGCTGTACTGGCAACGAAAAAGAGTCTGGTCCATACAATTCAAACCACCGAGAGGGAACATGGAGAGGTGTATGCGGACGCACAAATCCAATGGCAAAAAAGAACGGCGAAACTGCATCATCCTTAGCGAGTTGATCAATTTTATTTTTAGCCCATATTGCACTTTTCTCATCCGGCGTCCGATCTCGATCAAATTGATTTTTATACTTAAAAGGTCGAGTGATTCCTGAACTTCGACATACCCACTGCGTATCCAATGAAACATCCGAATTCTCAAATATTTTATGCAACGGACCAAAAGAACCGTCAATCGGTCCTTCCGAACGGAATGGTTCTGGAACCGTATCCAAAGCAACTCGATTATTCCCATCCCAAGCTATAGGGCCATAATCTACTTGAAATCCAAATTCATCCCATTCGCGCTTACGGAAATGATGCATAATCTTCCCCGTTCCAAGGACTTGATATCCTGAGGCTCGGAAAGCATCCATTATAGTTCCCGAATTAGCCAGGTGTATATTTTTCCACCAGACGGTATTGTCATAAAATTTCGAATGATGAGGAGCGATTCCTGTAAAAAGGGAAGCTCGTGAGGGAGAACATAATGACACGTTTGCATAAGCCCGGGTAAACACAGTTGCAGTTTCTGCAAAGGAATCTAAATTAGGTGTCTGAACCTCGGAAATATACTTCTCACTTCTTAGTCCACTACCTAAACGATTTAAATCATCACAAATAATAAGAACAACATTTGGCCGACTAGCTGAAGCTAGAGAAATATTAAAAAACAGAAAGATAACTGCTAATAGAAATCCAGAATTACTAGATAACTTGGAAGAAGCCCAATTTAATCCAATGTCAGTGATGCTTTTAACCCTCCCACTTCAATATAAAAAATACCCGGCTCAAGGTGTATGGCTCCTTTCGAATCCACATAAGAAAGGTGCTCTTCAGGTCGAATATGGAATGAAACGATTTTTGTTTCTCCCGGTTCTAAATCGATCTTTTCGAAGTTTTTTAATTTTTTAAGCGGCTGAGTTATTTTTGCCTCAGGATCTATTACATACCAGAGTAAAGTCTCTTTTCCTTTTCGCTCTCCTGTATTCGTTACATTCACCTTTGCCTCAAGAGTCTCTTCATTAATCTTTAAATCGTGATAGGAAAAGGTCGTGTAGCTTAAACCATGACCAAACCAATACATTGGAGTTGATTCAATATCTTGATACAATCCACTCCAATTCTTATTACCGACTCTTGCACTCTGATGTTTGTTATAAAAGACCGGTATTTGTCCAACTGTTCGAGGGAATGTCATAGCTAATTTGCCTGATGGATTAGCGATTCCAAATATTAGTTTTGCAAGCGCATTGCCTGCTTCGACACCGGGCTGCCATAGATGCATGATCGCATCTACTTTAGGTTCTAGCAACTGATAGGATATGGGACGGCCACTTCCTACCACAAGTACTATTGGCTTATCAAATTTCGTGTACTCATCCACTTCTAAGGCATTGTGCAACTGAAGAGACGATCGGGAACCGTTTTCACCACTCATCTTTTTTGTCTCACCTATACAGAGAATAATCACATCAGCTTCGTCTGCTCTGTCTACCAGCTCTGATCCCTGATTCAAATGAGCAATCAACCCTTCTTTAATTCCAACTACGTCATTAGTATTGCCATGAGCTAACCAAGATCCTAAAAGCGCTTCCTTATCGTTTAGTAAATTTCCACATAAGTAAATTTTTTGACCGGATTCTAAGGGCAGAACATTATCATTTTTTAATAATACAGATGACTCAATTGCTAACTGCTCAGCCACCTCACGGTATTCATCTTTTAAATATGGATCTAAAACTTTTTTTGTATACGGGTTCTCGAAGATCCCTAAACGAAACTTAAGTCTCAGGACATTACGAACAGCGTTATCGATATCAGCTTCATTTATTAATCCATTATCAATCATTTTAGGGATCTTTGTGTAAATCTTTGACTCCATATCGATGTCATTTCCACTCTTTAATGCAGCAACACCCCCAACAAGTGGATCGCTCGAAAACCCTTGATTCTTTAATTGTTGAATTGCACCCCAATCAGATACTACCGCACCATCAAATCCCCATCTTTTACGAAGAACATCCTTTAAATAAAAGGTATTACAAACGGCCGGAACCCCATTAATATCATTGAAACCACTCATTACTGTTGCGACGCCCGCATCCACTCCCGCTTTGAAAGGAGGTAAGTATGTCTCCCACATAGAACGATCTGAAATGTCGGTATAAGCGTAATCAAGTCCCGCCATCGATTCACTGTAACCAACATAGTGCTTAAGACATGCTGCTAAAGTATCCGGGGCAGTTAGATCCTCACCCTGATACCCTTTCACAGTTGCAACACAAAATGCAGAATTAACAAAAGGATCTTCACCATATCCCTCAGAGACTCGACCCCAACGCGGATCTCGCGCAACATCAACCATTGGTGAAAAGGTCCAGTTAAGTCCCGATGCTGTTGCCTCTGCTGCAGCCATCCTTGCCGCTTCATTCACTAAGTTTGTGTTAAATGAGCAAGCCTGTGCTATCGAGATAGGATAAACCGTTCGAAACCCATGAATCACATCATATGCGAATAAGAGAGGTATTCCCAATCGAGTTTCTTCAACTGCGACCCTTTGATACTCATTACGCTTATCTACATCTGCCTGAAAATAAATAAATGAGCCAATTCTTGGGTTAAATAACTGTTTTTTCGTTACAGCATTATTTGGATT
>DOEU01000127.1:0-786 GCA_003532555.1 Verrucomicrobiota bacterium
AGCTAGAACCTCACCCATTAAACCACCCGGCGAACCAATATTCAAATAATTCACAACTCCATGCCACAGCTGCTCATTCATATCGGCCAGCCCCGCCAATGAAAATAGCGCCAGCAAGAAACAAAAAACCCGTGGATAAATTTTTGAAGCAGACCAAAAAACCGAAGAGATCCCAATCCACATCACACACAACGGTAAAATATATCCTGCCACCCCAAAATAAAGAAAGATGACAAAGGCCATATAGGCTCCAAAAGGGCCAATCCAATTGTATGCTAACGTCTTATTTCTGAAAAATCCGATATCTGCCGGATCATATGAAAGCGTGCCCAAAAGTAGAAGCAAACCAAACGTTGCAATGAGAATCCCAACCATTTCCCGCCAGGTCGATCGAGTACCGGAGATTTTATTCTTCGTTGCCATTCACACAAGATAGGACATCTCATAGCAGAAATCAAAATGTAATCATCTATTAGACACCTCTTTTAGAGCGAATCAAATCCGAGTTTTTCCCGATAATAAGCCAATTCCGCGATCGATGCTTGAATATCAAAGAGCGCGTCATGGGGAGCCAGAGTATCAATCCCTCCACCTGGAAAATAGCGATTGAGTTCATCAAGCTGCTCTTTATCAAAAGAGGAGTCCTCTCCCCACGCTTTCCACACCGTTTTAAAAGAAGAGACATCCAATAAACGATAGTGCAACCCTCCATGAAATTTCGGTAGATGACGACGGACCATCAGCCAATCATTATGAACCGAGTTACCTGCTAACAATGGACGCTCA
>DOEU01000127.1:1075-1765 GCA_003532555.1 Verrucomicrobiota bacterium
ATTATGAACCGAGTTGCCCGCCAATAATGGGCGCTCATGAACCGGCTTCGAACATGAACCAAAATGCGTTTGTAACCACCCCGATAAAAGCGTATCTGCCTCGTCCAGTGAAACCGCCTCCGCTCCACCACACCGCGTAATCAGCCCGCTCAAATGTTCTTTCACCCAAGGACTCACCTCCACACCCGGATCCAGCTGAATCGCCATTTCCAAAGGTCCCAGATCATCCGCAAGCGGCTTTAAGTGCTCATCGGTTGCCACCGCTGCCACTTGCAATAAAACCGCCTGTTCCAAATCCAAAGAATTGAACTCCGCATCGAACCAAACATATCCCGTAATCGCCATCGGTACCTCCTTTATAAAAAAAGCTCTGCCTCCTCAACTAGGAAACAGAGCCATCCATCAACCACCTACCACTTGTTATTCCGCAGCAGCCTCAACTTGTTCGGTATCGGCGGCTTTTTCACTACCTTCAATCCACTCAAGCAAGACCATCTCTGAGCTATCCGACATACGACGCCCTAGCTTGAGAATCCGGGTATAGCCACCTGCACGGCTTTCAAAGCCAGGTGCAATCTCATCAAACAAAACACGAACCAGTCCCTCCTGCTTCAATGTAGCAATCGCTTGCCTCCGAGCTGCTAATGTTCCCTTTTTCCCTAAGGTAACCATCTTCTCAGCTAAACTTCG
>DOEU01000127.1:2158-4916 GCA_003532555.1 Verrucomicrobiota bacterium
AAATTGGCAAGCAATTCATTCCGATGCGCACTCGTACGGCCCAATTTTACAGTTTTCTTACGGTGTCTCATGTTACTCGTCCCGTTAAACTTTAATCCTCAAATGAAGACCCCTTCAAGAGGTCTGAGTCAAACGTCATGCCCAACGACAATCCCATCTCTAGAATCTTCGCTTTAATTTCATTCAGCGACTTTTTACCAAAGTTACGATACTTCAGCATCTCTGCTTCCGTCTTCTGAGCCAACTCGCCCACAGTCGTAATGTTTGCATTATTCAAGCAGTTAGCCGCACGAACACTCAACTCAATTTCATTCACACTGATATTTAACTTCTTACGCAGCTCTTCCTTCTCTTGGTCGATCTGCTTTTCACTTGCTTCAAATTCAATCAAATCTTTGTCGTAAGAAACAAATACATCGAGGTGATGACGCAAAATAGCCGCCGACATCGTCAATGCATCTTCTGGGCTCACTCGTCCATCCGTCCAAATCTCAATAATCAACTTATCATAATCCGTTTGTCGACCTACCCGCGTGTTTTCTGTTTCATATTTCACACGACGAACCGGAGAAAATAGACAATCCACTGGAATTAAACCAATTTCCTGATTCTCTTTTTTATTCAAATCCGCCGGACAATAACCACGACCAATGCGAACTTCCATCTCTGCCTCAAAAACCCCGTCTTCAGCTAGATTACAAATCACAAAATCAGGATTCAGCACTTCAATAGAATCTGGAGTAATAATATCTCCTGCAGTAACTTCACCTGGACCCTCCACCTTAATTTTCACGGTCTGAACATCACGAGAATAACTCTTGAAGATCAACTGCTTAATATTCAGCACCACCTCGGTGACATCCTCTTTAACGCCGTCTAAGCTACAGTACTCATGGGGAGCACCCTTAATTTTAACAGATGAAACCGCCGCCCCTTCTAATGAAGAAAGGAGTACGCGTCGGAGCGAGTTCCCCATCGTACGGCCATAGCCACCCTCAAAAGGTTCTGCATAAAATTTCCCGTATGTCTCTGTCGAAACCTCGTCATCACGGATGACCTGTTTCGGCATTTCGAATCGACCTAGTCTTGTTGCCATTTTATCTCCTCCCAGAACGGGGCATTAACCCATTCATATGGTGTTTAGTTATATTAAAAATTAGACGCGCCGGCGCTTCGGCGGCCTACATCCATTATGTGGAATAGCCGTTGTATCCTTAATCACAGAAATCGAAAGACCCGAAGACTGAATTGCTCGAACTGCTGATTCACGGCCTGCCCCAGGACCCTGAACACGAACTTCTACTTCCGACATTCCATGACTAATCGCCGTACGAGCCGCATCCTGCGCAACCGTTGTTGCCGCAAACGCCGTGCTTTTCCGCGATCCTTTAAAATTACACCGTCCCGCACTACTCCAAGAAATAACATTCCCCCGCATATCCGTGATCGAAACAATCGTGTTGTTAAACGTTGTCTTCACAAACGCAATGCCCACCGGTACGTTTTTCGAACCCTTCTTCCGTTTAATAGGCTCAACCACATCATCTGCCAAAAGATCCGCCGCCGTGGGCAAACGAGACTTTTTCTCTTCAACCACTTCTTCCACTGTTGTAGCTTCTTTCTCCGCTACCGGTGATGCCACAGTCGCTGTTGCCAACTCTTCCTCTACCACCTCTTTTTTTTCAGCTGCTGGAGCAGCTTCCACTTTAGGGGTTTTTACTTCTTCAGCTGCTTCTAGGCTTACCGCCTTTGCTGTCTCATTCACTTTTTCATTATTGACTTTTTCACTCATGATTAAATCCCGTCTCTAGCAACTGATTAACTCGACGCTTTAACTGCTGAACGCGCTTCCTTACCGCGTACTACACCCACCGTCCGCTTAGACCCTTTTCGAGTACGCGCATTTGTTTTCGTGCGCTGACCTCGAACGGGCAAGCCCGACCGATGACGTCTACCCCGATAAGAACCAATTGAAATCAACCGCCGGATATTAGAAGAAATCTCACGTCGAAGATCTCCCTCAATCCGATAATCGTTCTGCAAAACACCCACCAAACGCTGAATATCTGCATCTTGCAAATCATCCGCCTTCATTTCTGGATTCAAAGCTGCCTTTTCACAGATCTCTAAAGCCAAAGTGGGACCGACGCCATAAATATAACGCAATGCATACGCCAATTTTTTACGTCCTGGAATATCAATACCTAATACACGCGGCATAACACAAACTCTCCTTATCCCTGACGCTGCTTATGACGCGGGTTTATACAAATAATCCGAACCACACCCTTGCGGCGAATCACTTTACACTGTTCACACATTCTCTTTACTGAAGCTCGAACCTTCATCTCTTATCCCCTGCTGACACAATCCATCCCTTCGACATATCGAAGGGCGATAACTCAACCTGTACTAACGAACCCGTCAATGCCGAGTTTGCCTCACGCGATTTACCGCGAAAAAAAGCCACCACATGATGGCCATTACACAGTTCTGCGTCAAAAGCGTGTTTGTCTATCACAGCGCTGAGACGCGCGTCTAGTAAAATTGTCTCTTTTTTCTCCATTATACCAGCTTCTCAGCCACTGTTAAAATTTCTGCCTGCTCTTTTCCAACAGCAACCGTATGCTCAAAATGAGCAGAAGGAAGTCGATCTTTTGTCACCACCGTCCATCCATCTTCTAAAATTTCAGTCTGATGGACTCCTAAATTCACCATTGGCTCGATCGCAAACGTCATACCCGCCTTCAACACCGGC
>DOEU01000048.1 GCA_003532555.1 Verrucomicrobiota bacterium
TCGGAGTGCGAGCCGCCATTGATGATGTTCATCATAGGTACGGGAAGTGCTTTTGAATTGGTGCCACCAATATAACGGAAAAGCGGAATTCCGAGTTCGTCCGCCGCGGCGTGCGCGGCCGCGAGTGAAACTCCTAACATGGCGTTGGCGCCTAGTTTGGATTTAGTTTCAGTTCCGTCGAGCTCTAGCATGAGATTATCGATACCGACTTGATCAATGGCGTCCATACCAAGAATGGCAGGTGCGATGATGTCGTTAACGTTATTGACGGCTTTTTGACAGCCTTTGCCGAGATAGCGTGCTTTATCGCCATCACGTAATTCGAGAGCTTCGTTGACGCCTGTAGAGGCACCTGATGGTACAGCCGCTCGACCGGTTGCACCCGAATCAAGTATGATATCCACTTCAAGGGTTGGGTTTCCGCGAGAATCGAGAATTTCGCGTGCGATTACATCAATAATTTCAGACATGTTTTTCTCCTATAAATTTATCACCTGTTCAGGCATTTCTTTACGAAGGCGTGAATATAGGCGTCGACCCAGATGCTCGCAAACAAAATAGCGTGAGAAGTTTGTTTGTTTTACCAACGTAAGACGGAGAGAGAGAAGGTGTTGGCATTACGCAGATGCTTTATGGGAACCCAGCGTTGATTATAGTTAGGGCCCCAACTATCGGTGATGCAGCATTCGTCGGTATGGCGGTTATAGCCGATGATCATGCAGATATGACCTCCGCCTCGGCGGAATTCGAGGGCTTTGATGTCGAGGAGGGGCTCTTCGGGTTCTTTACCTGAGCGGATGGCGTTATTGTGATTGGCAATGGCTTGAAATCCGGGGGTGCTTATGAAAGACCACATAAGCGGGAGTCCGCAGTCGATCTGTTTTGCGATTTCATCCATTTCGATACGGCTTTCTAATTCAATAAGATCACGTCCATAAGTGGAGAGTAGGGGTTGCATCGCTTTTTTAATTTCATGTGAATAGGTTCCACCGCCTGCTGAGGTATTGGCAACTACAGCGATGAGATACATATCGGCTGGAATGTCGAAATAGCGTAAATACCGCTCCCACGTAGCGGGGGAGCAGTAGCCTTTTGCGCCTTGGTTGATCATGGGAATATTTTTGATTATGACATCTCCATTAGGAAGCGTTTTGACACAGCTTGCAACGCGTTTGCGCAGAGCGCTATAGCCTAGTTTATCGCTTCGTCCTCCGCGCTCGGCACGTTCGCAGGGCATGATACGTAGGGTTACGAATTTCCCTTCCATGTGAGAGAGCAGAAGAGCATGATGATTCCAGTCCCAGCGCCAGACTTTTTCGCGCAGGTCGCCGCGGCCGATGGAGTCTCGTCGAGGTTTTCCGAGTCGTTGGCGAAGGGTTATTTCAAGACGTTCAGCAGCGGCTTCAATGGCTTCTTTCGCTTCTTCTCTACGGTGGTGTGGGGCGTCGCCTTGATTGAGAAAAGTGATATTAAAGCTATCGATCTGATTTTCTTTTCCATAAAGCGCAGTGGCATAGGCCGGCTCGCTAAGAATATGAGTTTCTCCTTCCATGTAGCCGCGATAATTTTCCATGAAATCAGTTTTTGATTCAAACTGGACATGGAGGCGGTGGGCGGTATTTGAGGTGGTGTCGTCCCATAACCATTCGTCTTGCCAGAGATCGATTCCAAAACAGGCATTCATCTCCTGCCAATGAACTGGGTGGAGAAGTCCGCGATGGCGGTGTTTGAGAAGATATTCAAGGTGCTCAACATCAGTGGGAATGAAAATGTCGAACGGTATGGTGATAGTTTCGCGATTCTCTTTTTTGAGAACGACTTCTTGGCGGGAGTAAACTTTGACGACGTCAGCTATGATTTGCCGACCACTTTCTTTCTCGGTCCAGACCCGCGCTTCGCTATGCAAGGCGAAGATGAGCAGAAGTAACATTCCATATCTCATGTCTTATTTATATACAGATGCGGTGTGTTGAGGTAGATAAAAGTAATGAGACTATTTGATGCACATTGTCATTTACAGGATGCTCAGCTGGCTGAGGACCGAGCGGGTGTGTTATCACGGGCACGAGCTGCTGGGGTTGACCGAATTGCAATCAAGGGAGCATCGGAGGCGGATTGGTCAGAGGTGGAGTTATTGGTTGAGTCGGATCCTTTTTTGCATGCTTCGTTTGGTTTGCACCCTTGGTCTTTGAAGCAACGAACGTCGGAGTGGGCGGTGCGGTTGAATGCGTTACTTGAAAAACATCCGCAGGCGGGTGTTGGTGAAATTGGAATCGATCCAGATCCGAAGGGGAATCAAGCAGAGTCAATGGAGGTGCAAGAGGAGATTTTTCTTGCGCAGTTGGAGATGGCTCAACGGTGGAAGCGTCCGGTGTCGATTCATTGTCGGGGTGCGTGGGAGCGATTGCTGGATTTGCTTGATAGGGCGGGTGCGTTGCCGGATGGATGGATGATTCATTGCTTTGGGGGTTCGAAGGAAGTGGCGCAAGAGCTATTGCGTAGAGGAGCTTATCTCTCTTTTTCTGGAGCGATTACCCGCTCGACTAATCGTAAGGCTGCGGAGGTCTTGCCGTGCGTTCCGGAGGAGCGGTTGTTGCTTGAAACAGATGCACCGGATCTTTTGCCGTTCGGAGCGGAAGGACCTCTTAATGAGCCTAGAAATTTGCCCAGGATATTGGCTCATGCCGCTTTCTTGCGTGGTGAATCAGAAGCTGAAGTGGCATCAATTACGTATAGAAATGCGTGCCGATTTTTTCTCCATTGTTAGAGTTATGAAAGTGTATAGAAGTGAAGATGGATCCGAATACTTTTGTCTCTTAGGCCTTATTGAATTTATTTTGTTCGAGTAGATTTTATGCTCTTAATAATTTTTGGGAGTTCTAAACCCCGTCATATACCGCTTTGAGCAGTTTGCAATCAAGGCTTCCGCGTTTGAAAAAGTAAGATTGATAAATTGGCGTTGTCAAGAGGGTTGAGGACAGGATAACTTGGTGGTTATGAAATTACAAAATCGCTCTGATTATCATCATGTTGCTTTACGCCTTCTTTTAGGACTGTTGAGCATTTGGTTTATTCTTAGTTTTGGGTGCGCCATTCTTTGGCGTGACTGGCTGGATGTGCATATGCCACCGATTGGTCATGCTCCCTTTGGATTCTGGATGGCGCAACAAGGCTCTATTCTGGGGTTTGTAGGGTTGCTTATTATCTATGCTATTGCAATGAACCGACTGGATCGCTGTTATCTTGAGTTGAAAGATAGAGAGGATGCAAAATGAATCAGAACATTTTAAATTACATCTTTATCGGGCTTAGTTTTTCACTCTATATCTTTATTGCTTTTCGTTCGCGTGCGGGCTCAACCAGAGAGTTCTATGTGGCAGGTGGCGAGGTTTCACCTATAGCGAATGGAATGGCGACGGCGGCGGATTGGATGAGCGCGGCCACGTTTATTTCGATGGCGGGTACAGTGGCGATTAGCGGATATGATGGATCACGTTTTTTAATGGGTTGGACGGGTGGATTTGTCCTCTTAACCATGTTGATGGTTCCGTATTTGCGGAAATTTGGGAAAGCTACGGTTCCCGATTTTATTGGCGATCGATATTATAGCCGTGGAGCTCGTGCAATTGCGGTGGTGTGTGCCCTCTTTATTTGTATGACGTATATCATGGGGCAGATGCGGGGCGTGGGGGTGGTCTTTTCTCAGCTCTTTGGTATTTCGATTCCGGCTGGGGTGATAATTGGAGCGACGATCGTTTTTTTCTATGCAGGTTTGGGGGGTATGAAGGGGATCACCTACACGCAGGTTGCGCAGTACATGGTGATGGCATTTGCGTATACTCTTCCGGCGTTATTTATTTCGTTTGCATTGACAGGGCATGTGTTACCTCAAGTGGGATTGGTAAGTGAGACGGTTGCAGGTGTCCCTTTTCTAAATAAATTAGATGCCATTAATCACGAGCTGGGTTTTGCGGCTTATACGTCGGGTACGCTATCGAAAATAAATATGTTTTGTATTACTGCGGCCTTGATGTGCGGAACCGCTGGGTTACCGCATGTGATCGTGCGCTACTTTACGGTAAAGAATGTACGGGCGGTTCGGGTCTCGGCTGCATGGACGCTTTTATTTATCGCGGTGATTTATTTAACGGCACCGGCGATTGGAGCATTTGCGCGTGTGAATTTGATCAAGGCAGTGAATGAGGTACCTCGAGTGGAGTTGCCTAGTTGGTTTGAGGCGTTCGAGCATACGGGACAAATTACATGGACGGATGTGAATGGAGATGGATGCGTGCAGTATCGAGGGCCAGAGCATCCCGAGGCGAAT
>DOEU01000106.1:0-4613 GCA_003532555.1 Verrucomicrobiota bacterium
TACTTTTAATGGAAAATCAGCTGGCAAACGCCCACTTAAAATAGGTAACCAGCTTTTTTCTGGCCCATCCAGCAACTCACTTACAAATGGTTTATTTTTGGTGAGCGGTGTAAAATAAATGCCACTGATATACTGTTTGTAATCATTGATTTCATAATACTGTTCAATATCTTGCGGCAAGAAAATCGAGATTCGATCTCCATACCACGCCGTTGCCCAAGGCATGTCCGTGCAAAGAACTTCTCGAGGCGTAAGCATTCCGGATACATGAGAAATAATGGGCGGGAAATAGGGCGGATAAGGTTGTTGGGCTTGCGGGGGCAAAATTCTTAACCCTAGCGGTAAAAAGGTTACCACAACCAAGAAACACTTCATCGCTACCATATACAAACGGGCCTGTAGATCCCATCGATCTAGTAGGATGTAAAAGAATGCTACTCCAAAAAGAATCACAAACGGCCAAAAAAGATTAATCAACTGCATGGATGATTCAGCGAAAAAACCAGCCAAGAAAACCATCAAAAGTAGAGAAAACCCCAACACATTACGGAGCCTATTAATCGCCGGACGAGTAAATTTATAGAAAAAAGCCGTGATAAAAAATGACATCAAAAGACCGCCCCCTAAACCTGGAATCAAATCTCGATGCGTTCCCGAATAATTCCAGACCCACTTTTCCTTTAAAGCCTCGACAATCACAGCAAAGGAGAGTGTCGGCTGATAATCACGCAATAAACTCAAATCTGGAAATATCGTAGAACCCAGTAATGCTGTATGAAGCGTCCACCCAAATGGATTTCCACAAAGCGCATAGTTACGCAACAACCAAGGCGTAACCATCAATAAAAAAAGAGCCATATACAAAAAAAGATACCGAGTTCCTCCACGTAGCTTTCCGTTCATGTTGAAAAAATAAAAAGCAATAGCTGGGACGATTACCGCAGTTAAATACCGCGTATAAAAGGCTACACAACAAAATAAAACAGACGCAACAAAACTCATCCAAAACCGTTTTAAATTTCGTTCCTCTAATCGATATTTGACACCGATAATAGCAGATCGAAAAGCTGCCACCGAAAAGAAAATCGCCATCGGTAGATTTAAACCCATGATCGCTTGGCTCCACGCGGAATCACTCAGATAAAAAATCGTCATCGATAAAAAACCAATCTCTCGATAAAAGAGATGTTTACCGATTGAAAATATGAGAAGCCCTGTCAGCATAGTAAATAAATGATTTAAAGGAACAATAACCCAGCGTTCTGCGGGAATTATTCGCGTACCTAACTCCATTGCGAACGGATCCACATTCAACCAATCATAAATCTGAAACCCAAACGAAAGTAACATCGGGTATGCAGGTGGATGAATCAAATCAGGATGTTGTCTAATCCGAGGATTATCATTTGCATCCATTCCCTCCACTAAATTCATTGTAAAAGGTGAAATATTTTTGGTGATCAATCCCTCTGTGAAAGAAAAATTCCGACCCAACTGGGAGAAATCCATCGCCTCTTCTTGAGACAAACCCCAAAATTGGGTCGCCGTATAGATCAACACAATTACTAACAACAGTAGTATGTAGAGCCCTATTCGGAGAATTTTTAAACCCGCCCCAACATCAATGCTGTAAACAACATCTTGTAGTGATGAATCGAATAATTTTTTATTGGCCATTAATTGATCTTTTCAGTTAGAAATATAGTTATAAGTTTAGCGAATAAACGAATTAAAAGACAAGGTTGATGCCTGCTTAAAAATGATGTGAATACCCGCCAGGCAAAGAACGATAGGTCCCCTCATCATGCAATTGAATCTCCTGAGTAGAGGTCACTACAGAACCAATTTTCCATAACGGCTTAGCAAAGGTTTTTCTCCATTCTTTTTGCACGCTCTCTTCCACATCGGGAGAGGTCGTAAAGAGAAGCTCAAAATCCTCCCCATCGTACAAAGCTTGATCGACTGATGACATCGCCTCAAGTACTCTTGCTTCAATCGCAGCTCCCACTTTTTTAGTTTCAATCATATGCTTTAGATCGGTTACTAAACCATCACTGACATCCGTCATGGCATGCACCAATCCGGAATTTCGTAACCAAATTCCCTCACGCACCCGTGGAATAAAATCAAGATGCTTACCTGCAGCGCTTCCCCCAAGCTTACCCGTAGTCCAAATAAGATCTCCATTCACCACCCCAGAACGCAAGATAGCTGTTCCATGCGGTAATGTGCCACTTGCGAATATATGCAATGCCAACACACTCCCCTCCGTTAAGTCTCCGCCAACCAAGACACCACCCAAAGTATTTAAACGCTCTTGGATCCCTTCATATATCGCTTCTAACGACCCAAGTTTCATCTCCTTCGGAGCCACCACATTAATCAAAATCCACTCTGGACTTGCTCCCATAGAAGCGATATCACTCAACACTCGACTTACCGCTTTCCGACCCACCCGAACTGGATCTTCATCGATTCGAAAATGGATTCCCTCAATCGTGGCATCCGAAGTAAATACTTGATCTACTGCAGGGTTTTCTGTTCGGCAAACCGAACAATCATCACCTATTCCGCATGTAACCCGCGCATTCCATCCGCCAAAGTCAGCCAACCGACTCAAAATACGGTCTTCACCCAAATCCCCTAATGATTCATTTTTTCTCAACTCATCCACCATTTTTACTTATCATCGCTAGCCCGTAGACTCAACCCTAGAGCCTATTTGGATTCGCGATCTTTCTCGCTTATTAAAGAGAATACCCTAAACTCCGTAACAAATATTGCACACCATTCCAAACCCCGATATCAACATATCTATTTGAAACAAAATAATGACAGGAACTTAATTATGGACGCATTCGACACAGATACCTTTTACATGAAGATTGCAATTCAAGAGGCCCAGCGAGCCGCAGAATTCGGGGAAGTTCCGTGTGGTGCCGTAATTGTTCTCGACGATCAAATTATAGGTAAAGCACACAACCAAACCGAACAGCTCAATGATCCCACCGCTCATGCTGAGATTCTTGCTATCACCCAAGCCACACAACACCTTCAGAATTGGCGCCTCAATCGCGCCGTGATGTATGTCACCAAAGAACCCTGTCCCATGTGTGCTGGCGCCCTCGTTCTTGCTCGGATTCAACGCGTAGTTTGGGGCATGAGCGATCCAATTCGCGGGGGGGCTCAATCCAAATTCAACATTCTCAATGAAGCCGATTTAAACCACTCCGTTGACGTCACAACCGGCATCCTCGAAGAACCCAGCCGCGAAATCATGCAATCGTTCTTTCAAAAGCTACGATCTCGAAAAAAAGACACTACTCAAACGCCCTTAGATAATGCCTAAGGATTTAACGCAACAAGATTTACAGAGAGTCTAATTTGATGATCATCCGTTCTAGATAACCGATATCCCAATCCATAACGTACGCAACATGACTTAGTGAAAAAAGTAATCGCTGCTGATTCAATATCTTGACTTTCACCCTCATAGCGTACATAGCCTTCAGCAGAATACCGTTGTCCAGGAAACAGATCGATCCGCGCAGTATACAGCGACTGTATCTGATCGCGGAAAAAATGCTCAAAAGAAAACCGCACGTCATCTCGATTATATCGAAAACGCGAAATCATCAGCGGAACCGAGCCGCTAGATCCATCCAATACCGCTAACCCATCCACATGCCATCGATCCGTAAGTGCCATACGAGCATCTGCATAGATACGATCAAACGAATCATCCGTAGTCTCATCCACCAAATAGTGAGTGTAAATATCAACCTCCGCAAAACGCTTGGTCTGGTTAGATCGTTTTGTTTGAAATAACTGATTCAATCCCATCCGAACTCGATGACGATCATCCAATGTATCCTTCACATCAAACGGAATCAGGACATCCTTTTGAAATGAATAATCCGATCGTTGATAATCTAAATAAGGCCGCACCACATGCCGTAATCCCTTACCATACCAACGTCGCCTCTCAGAAATCACTTTACTCGCGTGCACCGAAGCTTCTGCTCCCACCGCCCAATGCTGACGCTCCCGATTCGACGAATTATCTAATTTTTTTGAGTAATAAGCAAATCCACCTTCGACACGTGGAACCAACGAAAGCGCCCCCAATCGGTTCGGATAATAGAGTGCATGGTCACTCCATACACGAAATGCCTCATTGTCCTGAGCGAGCTCATCTACTCCCTGCTGTTCCAAATAACTAAAAGCCGATCGGTTCTCATAAAAAAAGGGACTACTCCAAAGCTGCTGACGATATCCATCGATAGAAACTTCGACTCGATCCGTATTCGAATAGAAATCATTCAACCGCTGACTGGCATACACCTCGAACCCAATATAATCCCCCGCCGAAACAAACGAGGCTCGTGTCTCCGGTTGGGCATGATAGCGATAGTCATCCCGAAAAAATTCTTCCACGAAATAACGATCACTCAAATAGGTCCAAGAGGAAAGCAAATAAGTTGCAGGTGAAAAGCGATGAACTCCCTGCAACCGAATACGATACCGCTGTTCATCAAAATGAGCCCGCTCTTCCGGCTCATCATATCGCTGATAAGGATCTTCATCTGAAAGATAGACTCCATCAAACATCC
>DOEU01000106.1:4935-7738 GCA_003532555.1 Verrucomicrobiota bacterium
TCAAATCCGAGCGATCTGTTTTTCGGTTCAATACCTGCTCAAATCCAACTCCTCGCTTGCTGTAGAGATGTAATCGCGAACGATTTCTCCATGTATCTCCCTCATATTCACCGATATTCAACTTGGAAAACGCACCCATTGATCCACGATAACCAACCTCGGCTCCCAAACCCGATCGATCCAAACTTCCCTTTAAATAGGGAAGGTAGAAAAGCGGAACGCCCCCCACATGCACCCGTAAATGGCGCGCAGAAAATATCTGATTTTGCTCCAAGATGGCCTCTGACGTATAGAGATAATAATGCGGCTTTTCCAACAGACAGGTCGTCGCACGCACATCCTTTAATAAAAACGTATCCTTCTCCAAGCGCTCCACACGATCGGCCTTGAGTTGCGCTGCTCCAAAAACCATTTTTGCCGGACCAAAATCACCCTCTTCCGTTTGATAATTATAGGTCAGCTTATCCCCCGACCAAACCATGGCATCCCGCTCAAAAAAGATATTCCCTTCGAGGCTAAGCTCGCCCTGTGCCGGATCAACAATAATTCGATCCGCCCACACCTCCGCTTGATTAAAACGCCCCGTTACACCTCCACTTGCATAGATCAAATCGTTCGTATATATTATACGCATCGCATCAAGCTCATACGGCGAATCAGCCAACAAGCTTCCCGCCATACCCGCCATCAGGCTCATCAGAAAGAGACGAATCTTAATCATTCAGAAATTTCCTCTACCACCGATTTCACGCCCTGATCAAGTAATGCATCAATGCGTAGCTGAGCTGCCACCACATGCTGACTCTTTGGATATAATTCCAATACCGACTCATATGACCGCAACGCCGCTATTGGATTTTTAGCCACACGTTCATAAAAACGCCCCTGATCCAATAACTGCTCCGATTGAAACTCATACAACTCATTACGCAATAGAATAATCGTGCCCCGTCGTTCGGCATCCGGATAAGTCGATAGATAAACGGTCGTCGCCGTTAGGATGCGATTCAGTATACTCGGACTCTCTGGATATTTTCCCCGTAATGCTTTTAGACATTCGATGCGTTGCCAAGTCGCCTCCTCCGCTAAAGAATGATTGGGATATCGTAATGTTAATTCCACATACGCCGAAATCGCCTTCTCGAACGCATCCGATTTACGGTTGCACTCACCCACCATCATCATCGCTTCTGCTGCTCGCTCCCACTGCGGACCATTTAAAATAACAGTTTCAAAATAAGGTATAGCCATCTCCGGTAGCTGATAGCCACCAAACAAGAATGCCATCCGGCGCATCTCCATCACCGTCATCGCCAATTCAAACTGTGCATTTAATACCTCGCTATACCCTTTTAACCGATTTGCATAATTATCGATAGCGTATTGGTATAACGTAAATGCACCATCCCATTCCTTACGTTTCTTCAAAATTTCCGCATGCGCCACCACCGCCTCTGGCGCCTCCAAACTATTAGGCCAACGCTCATATAACGCTTTTAAGATTCGTTCAGCGGAACGATATTTTTTCTCATCAAGCTTCTCATTAGCCACACTCCATTGTGCTGCCGCCGTATCCTCAACCCCAGAAAAAAGCGTCCCTAAACCTCGCGTCCCCTCTTCCTTCTCAAGATAGGCCTTACTGCCACCAAAGAGAGCCGCCGAAACCGTCAACACGCCCACCAAAATCCCCACAATCAAAACAAAACAAAAACGCATATATTATTCCTTAATAACTTTTTGCAAACACTACACGACCCGTACTCGCACTCCCACAAACCACACAAGAACCCGAACCACTAGCCCCTCGATTAAACGGAATTAACCGAATCGTAACTGCCAAATCATTCCTAATCTTCTCTTCACAAGCCGCTCCATCACACCAATGACTCCACGCAAATCCGCCCTGCAACTCGGGATGACTTTCATACTGCTTCGTGAAAAAGGAACTGAACTCCTCGATGGAATCAATCTCTTCCGAATGCGTTGTCCGAAAAGCCTTCGCACGCTCAAGCATGTCCGCTTGCATCGACTCTAACCGCTTCGTCATATCAGAAAGAAACAGATCTCGACTCACACCCCCTTTTTCACCCGTATCCCGACGCGCCATAAACACCGTTTGTTCATCCAGCTCCCTCTTACCAATCTCCGCCCGAATTGGAATGCCTTTTTTTACCCAACTCCACCCCTTTTCACCCGGCTTAATGTCTCGATCATCCACCACCACTTCAATCAACCGATCAAATACCTTCATCATACGCAATGCATCCGCAATCTCCTGCACATAACACATTACCGCATCCCGATCCGCCTCATCTCGAACCACTGGCAACAGCACGATATGCTGCGGTGCTAAACGCGGCGGCATCACCATTCCATCATCATCCGCATGCGTCATAATCATCCCACCGATCAAACGCGTAGAAACCCCCCAAGATGTCGTCCAAGCATACTCATTACGCCCTTCCCGACTCTGATATTGAATCTCAGAAGCCTTTGCAAAATTTTGCCCCAAAAAATGGCTTGTTCCCGCCTGGAGTGCCTTTCCATCCTGCATCATCGCCTCAATGCACAACGTACTCACTGCCCCCGGGAAACGCTCTCCCTCAGTCTTTTCACCGACCAGTACCGGCATCGCCATATACGATTCAGCAAACGTCTTATACACATCCAGCATCTTCCGCGTCTCTTCCAATGCCTCCGTTTCCGTCTCATGAACTGTATGCCCCTCTTGCCACAAAAACTCCGCTGTGCGCAAAAACAACCGGGTCCGCATTTCCCAACGCACCACATTCGCCCACTGATT
>DOEU01000124.1:0-1677 GCA_003532555.1 Verrucomicrobiota bacterium
CTTTCTGGAGGTACCTCCAGAAAGTGGAGCGAAAAGGATTGGGCATAGACCGCTTTGGGCTTTCCGCTATTCGGATCGTTAATCTCATGAGGGGTGGGCCACTCAAAAGGGATGAGTGAATGCCCCTTTTCATTGACTAAAGAAAAGGCATCAACATAAAGATAATGATCGGCAGGTATGTCTACGCGAAGATTTACCTGTGCTTCATTTCGATCCACCTCGATTTCAAAAGGGTCGCTAAATTGAGCCTCACCATTGAAACCGGCACTGAGAAGGAGTAAAAAGAGAATACGAGATTTCATAATGTCTTCGTTTTATGCATCTTTATGGAAGTTAGCAAACTGGAATTATTTTTAAAGTAGAATGACAAAACAATCATCATCAAAAGCCATTGCACATGACATCTGCCTCACACTGCAAAATGCGGGCTATGAAGCGTACTGGGCAGGCGGGTGCGTTCGTGACCAATATCTAGGCTTGCACCCCAAGGATTACGACATTGCCACCTCTGCACGTCCCAATCAGGTGGAAGCCCTCTTCTCTAAAACTCTCGCCATCGGCAAAAGCTTTGGTGTTATCGCCGTTATCGAGGACAAGATCCAAATCGATGTTGCCACCTTTCGAGCAGACGCCCCCTATAGCGATGGGCGCCATCCGGATGCCGTTACCTTCTGTGCGGCAGCGGAAGATGCCAAACGGCGCGATTTTACGATCAATGCACTTTTCTACGATCCCATCTCAAAAAAGCTCATTGATTATGTAGATGGAATGGCTGATTTGAAAGCAGGCCTTATTCGGGCAATTGGAACTCCTCTTGAACGCTTCCAAGAAGATCGGTTACGTTTGTTACGTGCCGTTCGATTTAGTCACGTTCTGAGCTTTCACATCGAACCCAGTACACGCCAAGCGCTTGAACAAGAAGCCTCAATGATCAATGCGGTCAGCATCGAGCGGATTGAATGCGAGCTGACCCGCACTCTTACCGAAAGCCAAAACCCGGGCGATGCCTTGCACACGCTTCAGACCGTTGGTTTATTGCCAGAAATTTTACCTGAAGTATCCCGCTTGATCGGCGTTGAGCAACCACCTGATTATCATCCCGAAGGCGACGTCTATACCCATACCCGAATGATGCTAAATCAGATGAAGGACGTGAGCGATGATAGCGGGTTCACTCAACTAGAAATCGCCTATGCCACTCTACTACATGATATTTCCAAGCCCGATACCTATGCTCTACATCCGGACCCAAAGACCGGAGGCAAACGGATTCGTTTTCTGGAACATGAAGCCAAAGGAGCTATTCAAGCTGATGTGATTCTTAAGCGGTTAAAAATACCTAATCGCCAACGGCAACGAATCGTCGATGTGATTGCGAACCATATGCGCCCCTTTCAAGCCACTCAGATGCGCCACTCGACCTTACGCCGCATGATGGGTGCTCCCACCTTTCCGCTCTTACTCGAACTTCATCGCTTAGACGGTTTGGGCAGTCGAGGGTTACTTCCGAGCTATTCTTTTCTTCATAAAGCCTATCATACCTTCAAAGAGAAACCGATTTTGCCCAAGCCATGGATTAGCGGTCGCGATTTAATTGCACGGGGCATGAAGGATGGTCCTGCGCTCGGCCGCCTACTTTCCCGTGCCTACGACCGGCAGTTGGAAGAAAAAGAGCCC
>DOEU01000124.1:2064-2907 GCA_003532555.1 Verrucomicrobiota bacterium
TGGAGAGGTCTCACGCAAATCATCCATTGTTGCTCGTGCCTCTTCAATCAACTCGGTGCTTTCATCATAAAGGGCGGGATCATTAATTAGTTTTCCGATTGTTCCATTGGTGCTGTTGAGTTGCTGTATCACTATTCCCAACTCAGCCACCGCTACTTCTAGATCATCAATCGTTGTCGTTTTCTCATTCAATAACTTCCCCAATAAGCCTTCGCCCTCTTCCATCTGCCCGACAACGGAATTCAACCGGTCCAATAACTCCTCGGTCTGAACATAGAGCACAGGATCGCTAATCAACCGATTAAACGTTCCATCTGCTGATTCTATTTTACTCATAAATCCGAGCAACCCCTTATTTAATTCGAGTAATTGATTGTAGAGTGTTTCATCATAAAGGAGTTGACCCAATGTTCCTTCGCCAGCACCAACGGACGTAAGCATCTGCTGCATACCTTCAACCGCTGTGTTAAAATTAGCCATTACATCTACGGGTGACTCTCCGAGTATCTGCGTTCCCTCAGGTAAGGGATCTGATGCCGGGTGCCCTAAATCCATGCGTAAGTATTTTCCTCCCAACATAGAGGCACTTATCACATCAATTCGATAATCCTTCCGGAAGACAACCGGTTTATCTAAAGTTAAAATAACCCGCACATTTTTCGGTTCCAATAAGGTTTGCTTAACATAGCCAATCTGTTTTCCGCGCATGAAGACGCCTTCGCCCTCTTGAAGCCCACCAATCTCATCAAAGAGTACCTCTACTTGATAATGTGATTTCAATAGGGTTGTTCCACCTAGTACGATGGTAAAGATGCCGAGCGCTAGAAGCGCAACCGACACAAA
>DOEU01000049.1:0-12331 GCA_003532555.1 Verrucomicrobiota bacterium
TCATATGATTGTAATAAAATGTTTGGCTTATTCTCTTCATTCCATGTATTCCAAAGTTCAGCTAAATCATCCATATCCCTTGAGTTACCGATCATATTTATCTTTTCGAATGGATCAGAATGCATGTCGTACATCTCAAGAGTGCTATCATTCCATTCACGTTTTAAGAATTTAGTATTTACAGTGCGTATGGCCCAACATGCACCCTCAGATTCTCTCCAAAATAAAGCTTCATGTGGCGAATCAGTGTTATTACCTTTTATGAAGGGAATAATATTAACACCGTCAAAATCGTAATTTTCTAAGTTGCCGCCTGCAACAGATATTAATGTAGGTGTGATATCAAGTGCAGATATAAGGCCGTCATATTTGACTCCACTATTTAATCCGTCTCGCCAATGAATTATGAATGGCACATGAATTCCACCCTCAAGAAAAGATCCTTTACCTCCAGTGAATGGTTTGTTATTTGCCCAATTTTCAGATTCATGCCCAGGTTTAGGTGCTACCCCACCATTATCCGAAAGAAAGATAATAAGAGTATTATCAAATTTGCCCGATTCTTCTAGGGCATCTATAACAGATCCAATACCTTGATCCATCTCATCGATCATCGCAGCATATACGCGTCGATTCCAATCATCAATATGCTGATACTCAGCAATCGTCTCTTCCGGTGCCTCCAAAGGCGTATGAGGGGCATTATATGAAATATATAAGCAAAATGGTTCTTCGCTCTCATTTACAAATCGCACGGCATCTTGACTTAGCTCTCGCGTCAAATACTGATTAAACTCAGCGGTATTATCATTGCGAACCAAAGGAAGAAAGCAACCTTCGTTAGCAGTGTAATGCGGCAAGCCATTCTCTTGTAAAAGTGGATGAGTAGAGGTAACCCCACTTGGAAAATATGTATGCCCGCCAGATAAAAAACCATAGAAGTAATCAAAACCGCGATTATTTGGATGAAATGGTGGCGCAGCACCTAGATGCCACTTTCCAATAATCCCCGTTCGATACCCAAATTCTTTTAAATGATTTGCAAATGTTTTTTCAGAAAGAGGTAATCCCATTTTTAAATCATAAGGTGAATAAGAACAATTTATCTCCATACCGAATCGCGCCTGATAACGACCTGTAATCAAACCAGCTCTAGACGGACCACAATAAGGATGAGTAACGTAACCGTTATTACAAATCACTCCATTCAAAGCCAGATCATCTAATCGAGGAGTATGAATCTCCTTTGAGCCTGTAAATCCAACATCTCCATATCCCAAATCATCAGCTAGAATAACCAAAATATTGGGAAGATTTATACCTGCTCTAGATATAGAAAACTGGGAACTAAATAAGATTAGAATAAAGAAAACAACCCTACTCATTTTCAACCTCACGGATTGGTATTAATTCAAATGTACGACATACAGGTTGAGCTTTCGCATATATGTCATTAGAGAGTTTATCTATTTTATCACGTAGAGCATAATAATGATCAATATTTTCAATATAATCTCTCAACACTCTCCTCATATATAACGTGAGAGATTTATCATTTTCTAGCATCCAATTAACTTCTTCTTTGCATAAATTAAAATCAGTTCGATCAATTTCTTTTTTCTTACGGAGCTGATTATCGCTCCAAATAATATTTCTTATTAATGATGAAATCCTAGCTCGTTTCTCACAGAGTTTCCAAACGTCTTTCGCTTGGATTCCTTGTGGCGTGTTTGCATAGCTAGCTATATTTATGCCGCGATCTAATTCGTTTTTAGAAAAGATGCCAATATGAATCCCATCGACCTCTAATCTGTAGTGAGCGATATTAAGATTCTTAATGACCACTAATTCCTGATTCATTTCTTCTTCAAAAGGAACAATAAGTTTATACGGTTTATATAAATCCACGGGATAAGGAATCGACCGCGCTTTATATTCGAATGAAATTCTTCCTTCTGGATCAGATTCTAAAATATTAATAACGCAATTATTATTCGTAAGCACTTCTAGCGTTTCAAAATTCAAAGCGAATTCAGAAACGGACCTGCCAATATTCTGAGATTTTAGAAATAAATAGGCCATTAACATATGACCTTGTACTCCTGGGTGTACACGATCTAAACCGATAATTGAAAATGCAGGGTCAAATTCTTGTTGCACTTCATTAAGCTTAATCATTGGTGTGTTAAAATCTATTATCTCTATTTTTCTATCAGCAGATTCTTTATCAATGACTTCAACAGCCATACGACGAATCAAATCATTTTTACCAAAACCAAAATTATGGAGATTTTTTCGGGCATTCATATCTTGCATTGTTTGATCATATGGAGAGGACTTAATTAACCTGATCGGATTTATTTGAAGAAGTTCAAGTCTATCAATGATTTTTCCATAGTTATCTCCAAACCATTGAATTCTTTGTTCAATTTTCCGCTCTAATTCTTGGGGAGATGAGGCATCATTAAATATAACACTACTTGCATCGTTCATACCAAGCATAACCACTGCGGCTGTAGGTTCATAAGAGCGTACATCACTTTCCCATAAACCTTCTCCAAAGGATGAACATCGCTCTGCCGCCCCTTTTGCTGTATCACCAGAAATACCGAGATTATATATTATAACATTCTTCTCAGGAAATCTTGTCGCATAGAAAGCTTGGACATACGTATGGAACATTCCTGCATGGGTGATACTATCCCCAAGAAATACAACTCTATCATTAGATCTAAAACATGTATTTGAGATTGATGCTGTAACATTAAAACCAATCCAAAAGAGAAAGATCATTAGTTTTAATCTAACGTTTATCATTGATTCAAAACCGTACTTACACCTGTCTCACGGATAGTAATATATTCATTTAATAGCATATCGACTAAATCTTTATGTTCTGGATTAAAAATCTGATTATCGGCAACTCTTTCTTTCGGAGATTCATCTAAATCAAATAACTTAATGGGCTCCCAATAACTACATTTCCAATCACTCTGGATAATCAATTTCCAAGGATCCTTACGATAAATAACTTCGCAGTTACTTCCTGCCTGAAGTAATAGGGATGTACGAAAATCACCTTCTTGTTTATCTAATAATACTGGTAATAGATTTTTTGAATCAAGTGCTTCATTATCTGGAACCTGTGTCCCAACTACAGCTGCTAGTGTAGATAATAAGTCCGTATTAACTACGAGCTGATCACTTGTAGTTTTCTTTTTAATTTTACTTGGCCAAGTTACTATAAATGGAGTCCTGTGACCTCCTTCTAAAGGCGAATTTTTAGCGCCAGCCCAGCCGCCTGAAGAATTATATCCAAGACCTTTGTCTTGAGGATCAATGTTAACTAAACCACCATTATCACTCATAAATATAATAAGAGTGTTGTGAAGAATATTGTTCTTTTCTAATGCATTGAGGATGCGCGCTACCTGACAGTCTAGGTCTACAACACAATCAAGATGAGGTGAAGGTGTACTGCCTGAAACCTGCCGACCATCAAAAAAATCTGGTGGACAATGAGGTAAATGTGGCATCGGAGAACAATAATATAAGAAAAAAGGCGCCTTTCCGGAACATTCATTAATAAATTTTACAGCTTTTGCTGAAATTAATTTACCGATGTTGCGTGCATCCCAATGTGAATCTCCAGCCCCCGGTCCCTTTGAGGTAATGTCTTTAGGATTGATTGCATTTTCTTTATTTAAAAATACTAATTTAGATTTCTTGTTTAATGGGTACCATTTTTTTTGTTGGTATACTGTGTATATGGGTCCCTGAATCCCACAAGGCAACATAAAGCTGTAATCAAAACCTAAATCAAGAGGATCACCCCCATAGATTTCTTTTAAATTCACTTGTTCAGGCCGAATGCTTTTTCCACTTCCCCTAAAAATAGCCGATCCATCTACTGATTTAAAATCACCACCTAAATGCCATTTCCCAATAAATCCTGTTTTATATCCAGCTGCCTGCACAACAGATCCTAGAGTCGCCTCACCTTCTCTGAAAGGGCTTTCATTAAATGTGTTCCACACGCCCCACGGTGCTTTAGAACGATAATTGTTATTGCCACTCATCACACAATATCTTGTTGGAGAACACAGTGATGTTGCTGAATGCCCGTCTGTGAACCACATGCCATTCTCAGCTAATGTATCAATGGATGGAGTCTCAAAAGCCGGATCTTTTTCCATAAAGTTTCGTACGTGGTAACTAATATCACCAAAGCCGACATCATCTGCCATTATCACTACAATATTGGGAGTATCATTATCAAATTGAGTCGCATTCGAATTTTGAGACAAACTGAATGTTATAAGTACAAGAAAGATGAAGTGCGAGTTTCTCATATACTCTTTTTCTTAAATCCTGCACGCAAGACTACTGAACCTATTGCACCTTCATTGTTATCAGAAAAAGCAATACTTATTAGATTCCGAGAAGTTAAATATTCGGTGTTTACCAACAAGATTTTTGTAGTTGCATACTCTTTATCTGTTAACCGCTCTGCACAATCTTCTAATGGCACATCTAATTCTTTTCCGTTTAATTTTATCACAGGGTTGTAATCAGATCCTATATTTCTAGTCAATCCGACTCGCAACTGAGCATAGTCAAAACTATTTTTCTTGGGAATATCGATAATAAACTCTCCATCGGTAAGAGGAACTGCAACCTTATTCCCATAAAAAACTTCCTCATAAACTCGGCGATTCTCTCTAATATCTTGATCTTTTTTACAATGAATAAGAACTGCTTCTAACCCATTAATTTCTATCGAATTTATAGAAGATACATCCTGCTCAGTGTAAAAACCGGTAAAATCTGTATTACGCCCAAGCCTTCTTAATTTTGCATTGCTAATCTCAAAACCCTTTAAACTCACTCGTTCTATGCCATGGCTTAAATTATTAATAATTATAAAAAGCTCTTCACCCTTTACAAAGGCCCGAACTTGCAAATCTGGATCGTTCGATAATGCTTTTACTCTTCTACCTTCCACACCTCTAAAGAATCGGAAAAAATTAACCAGATGTGTTGATACTTCTCTTGATGTATCAGAGTAATCATACGGTACGTATAATTGCGCATAATATTTTTTATCCCACGCCCAAGATGTTGGGAGTACAAAAGGAACAGCCTTCTGTATTACATGTGGATGATCCATGAATGTTAGTGTATTCGCCATTATTGACTGAATCATCAATGTATTAACTATTGATCTCTTTTTTATTTCATTCTCAAAGGAATCCTCTTGGAAGTGTGCATTTGCTATCTCAGAAGCAATCGCTTCTCCATCATATATTCCTTTAGCTCGTATGATGTATCCACCATGTTCGCTTAAAACGATCTTCTTCTCTTCACCAAATTCTTTGTAAGCATAATTTTGAACTAAATCTAATATTCCCTCCAGTGGCAACCCTGATTGAATACGCCCATGAAACTCATTTCCATTCCATCTGAAAAAATCATATGCATGAAAAGAATAAAAATCCATGTCACCATCTGTTTCATCCATAAAATATTTCAAACCTGAAAATAATCGATAATTATCTCTGTAAAAATAAGCTACAGACAAGCATGGCCCTCCAACTTGGACTTCCGGAGTTAAAGCACTCACGGCATTTTTTGTCTTTACGTGCCAATTAACTAAGTGAGGATCTGTCCAGAATTCCCAATGAGGCTCATTAAGCGGTTCGAAATAGGCCGGACGATCAAAATCAGTGAAATTGTACTTCAGTATAGATGCTGCCAACTCTGCCGCTGCATCTAAATTTTTTGGGAGCCATTCCGGGGTACCATGATAATTGGATGAGCCTTTAAAATATTTACCCATGTAGGCGGGGTATTTGTTGTGATTACCATGACATGCAACATCAAGATTAGGCCCCATCGCACCTCTGAATAAATCTGACTCCCTTGAGGGGCTATATAGTTTTAGTTTTGTTAGATCAGCGAATCCAGGTCTAGATTTATCCTCAGATAAATCAGTAGCCCATCTCGAAAGACACCCAAGCCTCCTGCCAAAATAGGTCCCAAAATCTGTAATTAGCTCAGAATATATTTTTTGAGAATTTCGTATATCGAAACCACTTCCATGATCACATAGATTGAAATACTTTTTTCTATCAAGATGTGAATAACCGCCTATAAAACGGGTCACGTTAGGTTGAATCAAAACTTGAGCAATAGATTCATTATAATATACAGAAACTTCAGTACTGTTATTAATTGCTGTATTAGATTGCCCAAATCCGCTTTGTAAAAAAAAACTGATTATAGCGACCAAATAGAATTTATTAAACCAATAGCTCATATCATCCTTTATGAATTCTTATTTAGTCATTTATTTTTAAGATGACGCCAGAAGATAAATTATATAAACCTCCCTGAAATGCACTAAAGATATATTCAGGCCTACCTTTATTAATAAGTAACTGGGGGCGTTCAAAACGACCCTCTCGGTTAAAGACCTGAGACTCTAAAATCCCTTTTGAATCTTCGTTGAAGTATTTTCCTGCATTTTGGAAAGCTACTTTTGGATCAGACCAATTTAATCCATCACTTGATTCAAAATATAAACCGTAATCATGATTCCAATAACCCATATCTCGCATAATCATTTTAAAAGTTCCATTTTCAATCCAAACATAGGCATCTTCACTTTCAGCATTATGTCCAATATTGGTAAGATCCATAACAGGAGAATTACCAATCTTCTTCCATGGTCCAGCAAGACTCTTCGCAGTTGCTAATCCATATTGTCGAGTTGTTTTAATACCATCTCCATGGATTAGATCGTAATCCCAGTCATTAATGGACCAGCTTTTGTAATATAACCATAGATCACCATTAGGATGGTGAACGAATGCTGGATTAGTTGTACAAGCAGAATCCCAAGCAGCAGGGTCTGAATCTGGTAAAATAATTGGCTGATCTTTTCTCTCCCATGGCCCATCTAACGAATCAGAGATCGCTATTCCAATTCTTTTAGAATATACAGTACCATCAGATGCTCCCATGTAGAAAAGAACATACTTTTCTCCAACCTTGTGAATAGTTGGGTTATGACAACTACCTCCATCCCACCAATTACCCCCACGAGGTGCTAATGCAACATCGACAGTTTCATATGGACCTTCCGGACTATCACTTACAGCATGTGCAATCTCACAAGAAGTTAACCACCCTCCAAATCCAACTTCTTTTTTCCAGCGAGAATGAAATACATGAACTTTTCCATCGGGTCCATATATCGGCGAACAACACCATACAAAATAATTTGGATTCTCAAGAATCCTACCAACTCCAGTTATATTTTCTGAAAAGTCAGCAAACTTCACCGGTAATGCTTGTTGTAAATCAGAATTTTGGATTTCTGAAAAACTATGGGGCAAGAAAGATGCTCCTGACACTCCTAAACCTGTATGTATAAATGATCGTCTCGATATGTTCATAATAGAAGCTAAATATACTATCAAATCGTATTCCAAGCGAATAAAGAATCTATTTTAAAATTATCGAATCTACTTCTTTTCCCCAGGCTGAGGTATTATCCCCGTAATCGAGCAGGCTTTATCCACATCAAAAAGTGGTTTGTTATTCATATGCCAAAATATATTCGGTCTATGGGCTTCTTCCATCATTACCCTAATTTCGTTAGCAACTTGCGGGTGTTTTCCCACTACATCCTCTTGTTCGCTCTCATCTGTTCGTAAATCGTATAATTCTAACTTAGCCCCATTGCGCCGATCCCTCACAATCCCTTTCCAATGATCCATTCGCAAAGCACAATTAGGCCGCCCTTCATACAATTCCCAATAAAGATACGTATGCTTAGCTTGCTGCTCCTTACGACCCAGCAACTCCGGAACCATAGAAATTCCATCCGTTTTTCCACGAACAGGTTCGCCTGTTAACTCCGCCAACGTTGGGAGAAAATCCCAGAAAGCAGACAAATGATCTGAAGTCGAACCAGCTTTAATCATACCAGGCCAATACGCCAACATGGGCGAACGAACACCACCCTCGTTCATCATTCGCTTCTTACCATTTAATCCGCCTGTGGAGTCAAAAAATTCTCGGGTAAGCCCTCGACCGTGGGCACCATTATCTGAATTAAAAATAATCAGCGTATTTTCTGCCAAGCCCAAAGTCTCGATTAACCGCTTGATGCGACCAATATCTCGATCCATCCGTGAAATCATTGCCGCTTGAATCTGTAAATGCTTCTCCGGCCAATCTTCTTCTTTGTATATACCCAAATCAGGCACCTGCCACCACGTATGTGGAACACAATAAGCCAAATATAAAAAGAGAGGCTCCTCTTTGTTTGCTGTAATCCACTTGATTGCTTCTTCTGTCATTAGATCATGACTATAATCTTGGTTCGTAGGGTCCCACCCATTCGAACTATTCTCCAAATTCACCCATTCACGATTACGCCATAAATGATCTGGATAATAATTATGCGCTTTTCTCTGATCCAAATATCCAAAGAAATAATCAAATCCCTGATGATTCGGATGACCACTGTTAGCAACTGGGTTATCTTCATCTTTTAGTACGCCACCTAAACCCCACTTACCAATAATTGCCGTCGTATACCCCGCTCTTTTTGCTAATTTTGCGACGGTCTCCGTCTCTTCGGGTAAAGGCGTCTGACCATTGGGATATCCCGGACTATTCGATCGAATATAAGCATGTCCGGAATGCAAACCGGTCATCAATGAACAACGGGAAGGAGCGCATACAGCACTCCCGCAGTAGTGTGCTGAAAAAGTCATCCCATCTTCTGCCATCGAATCCAATTCTGGTGTCTGAATCAATTTTTGACCATTATAACCGACTTCACCATATCCCAAATCATCCGCCAAAATATAGATGACATTAGGTCGCTTTGGTTTCTGCAAATCACCAAATTTAATCGAATCTAACACCACACGTGTTCCGGAAGATCCGTTGAAAACAAGTTCAAGTTCCTGAATAGGTTTTTCAAGAAGGATATGATCGATTTCAATTGAGACCGATTGCAAGGTATCGCTCTTCAACATGGTACCGCGCCCCATCAAAAACCCATTAATCAACAGATTAATCTCTATATCTTCATCTGTCTTTCCCGACACTTTCAAGACTGCTAAATCCATCTCCATTTTAACCGCTAAGTTACCTCGACAGATTGATCCTGAAGAACCCATTAATTTAAAATCAAGCGTTCCCAACTCACCCGCCAATTGCGAAGAGAGATTTTTCGAGCTCCATCCCTCTGTTTGCCAACCTCCACAATCAAATGTAAAAATTAGATGCCCGTCTTCCGGGTTTCGACTATTTAACTGCTCCCATTTATCGGATAATCCATCTCCATCCCTATCCTCTCGATATCGCTCATACTCGGGGTTCACCCCTTCCCCCCAAGGCTGATTCTCCCCATTGGCTTGCAACGTTTTAATCGACTCTTCCTCCGAGCCCATATCACCGGCAGCCAACCATGTATTCAGCCATCGACGATGTCGCTCCAGCTCGTTTTTAAATTGAGGATTCTCAGCTACATTCTTCGTCATAGACGGATCTCTCTTCACCTCATATAACTCTTCCGCTGGACGCGCTCCAAAATAGATTGATCGATGCAAATCCGAAAGAGTATTCGATTGATAGAGATTATTTAGATGAAGAAAAGAGGTATGCGTGTCCCGATATTGTGGCTGCAGAAGAACTCGATCTAATTTATAATTCCGCACGTATCGAAAACGATCTGAACGAATCGAACGCACCCGATCAATAGTATGATCCAACCGATCCTTATGAGCGCCAACAAATGTGCGTTCCGAAAAGTTAGTAGAAAATAAATCCTGCCCTTCATACCACGAGGGTATTTCAATACCTGCCCAAGTCAACGTCGTTGCCGATAGATCCAATAGATCAACTAAATCACTCCTCAAAACCCCTCTGGGAACCAATGATTCAGGTCCACACATTACTAAAGGAACATGCAATCCACCCTCCGTTGTCATCTGCTTATGACGTAGCAATCGATTGGCACCATGATCCGAAAAATAAACCACGATCGTATTCGTATGCAGTCCTGCTGCTTCTAATCCCCGCAAGATCTCTCCCACCCGATCATCCTCCGATCGAATCGCATCATAATGCTGAGCCACCACTTCCCGAAAAACTGAATCATCCGGATAGTCTGCAGGCACCTTCACGTGATCAGGAGAAACACGCCGTTCCACCGGAAAGCGATCCGTATTCGTCTTTCCACCCTTCGTCTGGATTTGTCCAAAAAAGGGCTGCTGATCAACGAGCGATTTAAAATCCGTTGCCGATGATAGGGCGATTGAATAGGCCGACCGATCCCATATAAAGTTATAATCCGCCTTACCATAATTAAACGTCGTATAGCCCGCATCCAGCATGAGTTCAGGTAATAAAGCATAGCCATTAGGTAAATAAATCGGGGTACCCTTGCGCGATGATCGATGCTGATGAGCACCAAAGCGGATGGCAGACTGCCCCATAATTACCGCCGAACGAGTGGCAGAACAAACCGGTGCTGGTGCAAAAGCGCGCTCAAATAAAACCCCCTGTTCTGCAATCGAATCAATATGAGGTGTGCCCCCTTGATTTACAGCATCTCCATAACACCCGAGCCAAGGTGAAAGATCTTCAGCATAGATCCATAAAATATTCGGCCGCATACCCTCCGAATATACCTTTCGATGACCCTCCAAATGGAATAGGACTAACCAAATAAAAATATATAAAATAAAACGCATTAAATTACTGAATGAACTCTTGTTGCTGTCGACCCACTTCCATCAGCTTATAATCCTGTAAAGACCGCTCCGTCTCTCTCAATTTTCTTCGCAATGCTTGTACAGTTTCACTCTCATCAAGAACCGTCTCAATCCTCGATGGCGTACTCTGCTTCGCTTGTTGATTAAATAAAAGTTTCTGTCGTGGCGCAACCGTCTCAAATTCAATCACCGCCCGATCCGGTCCATTAAGGCTATCACAAATCACTTCTGCCTCGACCCGAACCACCCCCGACTGAATGCCTGAACGAACCAATGCGACCGCCTCACCCCAAAGGAGTTTTTGCGGATTCATGCCCAGATCCACTTCTTCGATTAAGGCTCCCGCTCCCGATACATGGAAACGTATATATTCATGACTCATGCGCTTAATTCCCCCACCGGCATCCACCAAATGAGCCACCACCGGCGTGATATCACTTCCATCCGCTATCGGCTGCGTTCCTGTATCATCAACGCTCAAAACAAGACGCCGTTTTCGACCGACTGGCCACCGAACTTGTTCGGCCACTACCTCACCATTTATCAAACCTTCTGCCTTCATAAGCGCACTCTCAACCCATTGCTGATTGATCTTACCATAGCCTTTTTTATTTTGATTCCTCACATCAACATAGCGGAACACATTCTTAAAAACCACAGGCACACGCGGAACTGGACTTGACTCTACTATCGCGGGCTTCACCCCAATTTCTTTGTCGAATAACGTTAAGCGAACTTCTTCACAATTTGTAAACACCGTTACATCCGCAGGAGAAAAAGGTGTCATCAAATGCGCAATATAGATAAAGGGCTTCGCTTCAACCAGAGGCACCTGTTTCAACCCTTCAGTGGGAAGAAGACTCTTGAAGAGGAAATAGGAAAATTTAGGCTGACGGTATGCATCCATAATCCCTCCCCAAAATGGATCCGGATGATACCCCCGTTGATGATCAAACGAATGCCACAACGTGGCTCCTACCAACGCCGGACTTGCCGTATATACTTTCGTTAACGAGGGCCAGCTTTTTTCCTGACCAGCATCCACCCACTCTTCACAAAAATAGTGCATTGCCTGCCGGATCTGAGGTTCCTCTCCCCACTGTTTTGCCACGCGACTAACCGAATTATGATCCACCCAATTATCGACAAAATCACCCCACTCACGCTTAAACACACTCTTCTCTTTGTGCGACCAAACTGTATCATCCGCATATAAGACATCGAATAAATCCTGAGACTGTACCCGATCCGTTCGCGAATCCGTGGCGGTATAGAAACCCAAAAAAGGATACTCTTCCTGAGCAGCTGCTGTTGCTTGTTCTGCATACGTGGCCGGAAAATGAGTTTCATTCGGAATCACTTCCCAAAGAAGCATCGAAGGACGATTGCGTTCCAATCGAACCAATTTACGAACATCTTCCAACATTCGTTCCATAAAAATAGGTTCCTCATTCCAAAACTGCCACCCAGGAATTGTGGTAACCATAAAAAGCCCCAACGCATCGCACGCATCCATAAAAGCCGGATCTTGA
>DOEU01000049.1:12634-12781 GCA_003532555.1 Verrucomicrobiota bacterium
CATCCATAAAAGCCGGATCTTGAATATAATGCGCTGAACGGATCACGCGCATACCCGCTTGTCTCAGTTTCACCGCATCCCGCCAATGAAGATTGTTTGGTAATGCATTTCCAATATGGGCAAAATCTTGATGTCGATTAGCGCCAA
>DOEU01000042.1:0-6241 GCA_003532555.1 Verrucomicrobiota bacterium
AAAATACACGATCCGATAGATTACAAACTTTAGGAGAGATAAATGTCGGATTCTCATGATGAAGTGAAAAAAAGAATCGAGGAACTCTATAATATGCTAGTAAAGCATGATGGTTATGGAGAAATGCAAGTTGATATAAAGATTCTGAAGAGGGGTCAAAAAGAAGTAATTATTCGCTGTGGGAAACAGTATCGATATGTTGTGGGTGATCTGTAATCCAGCATGAAAATAAATGAAGATTTATTTACTATGAAGGCAATCTAGGTATGGATTTTAATTTAGGATTATTTGTTTTGGAGAACCTCGAGGCTGCGGGAGTAATCGGGGGATATGTTGCAATATCTATTATTAGTTTCTCGTTAATAATCTTTGCTTCAAGAGGAAAGATAGAGGGGAGCGGCCAATGTGGACCGAAATACTTGCAACCTATCATTGGCGCTTTATTGGGTGTAATACCAGGCTGTGGAGCAACGATAATTGCATCCACAATGTATAAGAATGGAAAAATTTCATTCGGAGGTCTATTTGCTGCATTTATTACAACATTAGGAGAAGGGTCATTTGTATTATTGGGTGCATCTGCAGAAGCTGATGTGGCATCAAATCTAAAAGCTTTTGCAATAGTTAATCTTGTAGGATGTATTGTAGGAATCATTTTTGGATATATTGCTGACTTTATTGGATATGAAATGAAGCCTAAAAATATATCGGAGAATGCAATTGATAATCACAAAGAACATTCTACATTAGCTAGCAATCCTATCCGAGATTTTATAGAAGGTGCTGGTTTTTACCTCCTTCTAGCATTAGGAGTATTTCTACTACCAGGATCAATTATGGCATTATGGGGGGGTGGGATATCCTCGATAGAAGGGCTAACAGTTTGGGTAACAATATTATTCTCGTTGATAAGCATTATTTATTATTTGTCTGATAGATTCCTTCATGGAAATCATGATTGTTCTTACAAAGAAGACGTACGGTCAACGTTAGCACATTCGGTTGCTGATATATCCTTAGTTACCACATTCGTTTTTCTTGGACTATTTGTTGCTAATTTCGTAATTGATGTATTAGTTGGAGCAGAGGTATTTAACGAATGGATGACTTCATCCGCATTCTCAATTGTATTAATAGCAGCACTAATTGGAGTTACGCCAGGTTGTGGAGGGATGATTGCTGTCGCTGCAGCATATATTACAATTGACAATTTTCCTATTGCAGCACTAATTGCTGCAGCGATTGCAACAAGCGGTGATGGAATATTTCCATTACTGGCGGCAAATAAGAAGGAAGGGATTATCATATCCGCGGCGGGATTGCTTATTGCTGTCCTCGTCGGACTATTAATCCTGGGATTTTAATTTCCTGAAAAATCTTTCCACCTTCGAATATAAATTTTTTTAAAGCTCTTTTGATAAAGGTAGCTATAATATTTTTATGTAAAAACTAAGAAGATCTAACATAGGTTACTGGCTCTCGGTAGATCGCATCGTAATTCTTAAAAACTGGTTCTAATCCTTTTTTGCGCAGCATACGGCAAAAATCATCGATTGAGCGTTCATCACTAATGGAAAATTGTTCAGTGGATTCTTCAGCGGTTTCACTATATCCACCGACTGTGGTTTTACTGGCAACACTCATTTTTGAAATGCCGATCCCAGCGAGTCCATTGCGTACTGCTTCGGCTTCGCGGGTGGAGAGCAGAAGTGGAACCGCTGGTAGGCAGATTCGAAGTGCAAAGATGGCTTGTGCAAGCATGGACTCATCAACAGGATGAAGCGCTTGGAAGTCACCCATTTGGGGTTTAATACGCGGAAAGGAGAGGGTCACGCCAGCTTGCCAATAGGTTTTGAGTAGATGAGTGGCATGACGGTAGAGGGAGATCAAATCAGCGGAGGGATCGGCTAAACCGAGGAGAACCCCGAGCCCGACGGTGCGAAGTCCGCCTTCTAGCGCACGATGGGGCGCATCGAGTCGACTTTCGAAATCACGCTTATCACCCCAACGGTGCATCTGTTCATAGATGATCGGATCGTAGGTTTCTTGGTAGAGCGTCACGCCCGTACATCCGGCTTCGGCTAAAATACGGTATTCGCTCTGTTGCATGGGGAAGACCTCGATATTGATATTATTTAGGCGTTGGGAGGCTCTTTCGATGGCTTCGCGAATATAGCTTGTATCAGCTTCAGGCATCCGCTCACCAGTAAGAAGTACGACTTCGTCGAGCCCAGCTTGGGTAATGGCATCGAGTTCGCGGTCGAGCTGTTCTATGTTAAGAACGGTACGGATGGCACGGCGATCGGCTGCAATCCCGCAATATAGACAGCCTCCGTTGCAATAGTTGGAGAGATAGAGTGGGGTATAGAGTGAGATGGTTCTTCCAAAATGCCGGCGGGTGATCGTTTGGGCTCGTTGTGCCATGGTCTCAAGTAAGGGACGAGCGGTTGGAGAGAGCATGAGGGCAAGTTCGCGTTCCCCGGGATTATCAGAATAGATGGCATTTTTAATCGCATGCAAATCCGTCGATTGGCTTTGTTCCATCCAGGGAGTTGGGTCAAGCCAGTTGGGAAGGGAATCAATCATCGCGGCTTAAAAAGGAGGTGAGGGGTGAACTTGCAACAGCGGCTTCGGAGGTGGGCATTAATCCCGCTTTCCATGCCGCACGACCGCTTTCAACACCAGTTTTAAAGGCCGCTGCCATGGCTTCTGGATTATCGGCAGCGGCGATAGCGCTGTTGACGAGAACCGCTTCGCATCCCATCTCAAGGGCGTGAGCCGCTTCGGAAGGGGCACGCAAACCCGCATCCACAATAACGGGGACTTTTGCATCTCGAATAATGATACGGATCATCTCAGCGGTGGAGAGTCCTTTACCGGTTCCTATCGCTGCTCCTAGGGGCATGACGGCCGCGCATCCAATATCTTCGAGTCGTTTGGCAAGAACAGGGTCGGCAGGGATATAAGGCAGGATTAGAAAATCTTGTTTGGCTAATTCGACAGCTGCTTCATAGGTTTCAATGGGATCGGGCAGCAGATGATGCGGATTGGGATGAATTTCTAATTTTATAAAGCGACTTTTGCTTAGCTCTCTTCCTAGCATGGCTGCACGGATGGCTTCTTTGGCATTCATCGCACCGGAGGTGTTGGGCATGAGTCTGACCTTCTCTAGCTGGGCAAGTGGACCGTAGAGATCGTCTTCAGCCTGTGCTTTATTGAAGCGGCGGAGAGCAACGGTTACAAGATCGGTGCCGGAGGCTTTCACCGCGGCGATCATGGTTTCGATATTGGCAAATTTTCCAGTGCCGATTAAGAGGCGAGATTGGAGGGTTTCACCTTTCAAGGTGAGGGTATCGTTCATTATCCGCCTCCCACAAAAACCATCATTTCAACTTCGTCATTCTCTTTGAGGGTGTACTCGTTCCAGTTGGTTGCAGGAATGACGGCTCCGTTGAGCATGAGGGCGGTATGTTTTTTTTCTACTTCGAGGGTTTCGAGTAGTGCAAGAAGGGAGATGTCGCCTTCGAGGAGGTGTGATTCGCCGTTTAAAATAATCTGCATCGCTCATTCCTTTTTTTACCTGTGGAAGTGAATCGATGAACTGAAAGACTCCCTCTCGCCGGTATCAGCCGGATCAGGTTCAACGGGTCTAATCTCAGCCTGCTAATCGACAGGCACCCCGGGCTATTTACAAATTTGCCACTGTGGCTTCCGGCTGTAAAGCGATTATCGTCAAAAGCGAAAGATGCGAATGAAATAAAGTCGCGTTCTTGGTGAATGGGGTTGATAAAAAAAATGAAGATTCAGAGTTGTCTCGAGCAAACACTTTGCTAATCTACGCGCTCATTGGCACACATGACCCCTTCGTCTAGTGGCCTAGGACTCCAGGTTTTCATCCTGGCAACACGGGTTCGAGTCCCGTAGGGGTCGCCATTTTTTTTTGCGCGTCGTTTTCACGGAGGGCTTTTTTCTCAATGAATGCACTGGAATTAGGCGGGTAAGAGGCTCAGTTTGGGCCGATTTGTTGGATCGGTGCGCAATTTTCAGTTGCTTTTGATGGCGACTGAAATATCCTCTTTTTGTACAGCACGTTTCGTGTGAAAGGATGGTGTGTGTGGTGGATCTATTTCAGCCGGGTTTTCCGGTCGCAGATATGGCTTCGGCGTTTTGGCAGAGTACGCTACCGGGGAAGGTGATTGTATTGTTGCTTTTTTTGGGTTCGGCATCGGCGTGGACGATTATGGTGACGAAGGGCATGCAGTTGCGTGCGGCGGGTCGGTCAACGGAACAGTTTTTAAATGCGTTTCGGGCAGATCGTGATCCGACGGCACTGTTTACGCGTCGTGAAGAAATGGCGGGAACTCCTTTGCAGAAGATGTACCGCGAGGGGTGCAAGGCGCTGGGGGCGGAGTTGCAGACACAAGGCGTGGATCCGGATGATTTATTAATGGGACATTTGACGTCGGAGTCGCATCGGCATTTGTCTTTGAATCAGCTAGAGACGGTGCGATCGGTGGTGGATCGGAACTTGGCGGATGAGGTGTTGTTATTGGAAGATCAGATGGGATTGTTGGCAACGGCAGTGAGTGCGGCCCCGTTTCTGGGATTATTGGGGACGGTTTGGGGTGTTATGGATGCGTTTGCGGGGATGGCATTGGCGGGCAATGCGGCGCTTTCTGCGGTGGCACCGGGGATTTCGGGGGCGTTGTTGACGACGATTATCGGTCTGATCGTGGCGCTGCCTTCGATGATTGGATATAATTTGCTTTCGGCGGAAATTCGACGGATTTCGGTGCAGATGGATAATTTTGCGCAGGAGTTTATTTCGGGCATTCAGAATAGTTATGTGATTGAGGCGAAATAAGGATGGCACGTCGTACCAGTTTGGTGAGTTTAAATCAGATTAGTGACATTAACATGACACCGCTGATGGATTTGACGTTTATTCTTTTAATTACGTTTATCATTACGTTCCCGTTGATTGAGCAGGGTGTGACAATTCAGCTTCCAAAGGGGGAGGCGGGAGAGTTGCCAGAGGCGGTATCACGTTCTATTAGTTTGAATGGAATGGATCAGCTTTATTTAGATGATATGCCGGTATCGCGTGCGGAGCTGGAGGCTGCGTTATTGGAGATTTCATCGATGGCACCGGATAGCACGGTATTTGTACGAGCGGATGAGGGGTTGCCCTATGGCAAGGTAATGGAGTTGATCCGGATGTTGCATGCAGCTGAAATTTCGCGCATGGCATTGGTGACAGAAGCGGATTCTATGTAATGCATGTTGGGTGGCGTAGGGTGTTTGGGCGGGTGTTTTTGGCCCATATTGGAGTAGTGACGATCTTTCTTCTTTTTTCATTTCTAAAGGGGTGTTTTAAGCCTCGGCCGAAATCGGAAATTGTGACGTTTATTGAGTTTAGTGAGATGGCCTCTCAGGGAAAGCTGGTCGAATTAGCACCGGTACCAGAGCCGGTAGTAGAGCCGGCATTAGAATCCGCACCAGTAAAGATGAAGCAGTCGTGGAAACCGACACCGGTTAATGAAATTCGAAAGGGCAAGCGGGTGACTTCAGCTCCTGTTATGCCAAAGGTGGATGCATCGACGATTGAAAATGCTTTGGCAGAGGTAAAGCCGATTTTAGGCTCGAGCGATCCATTTGCTTCGTATTATACGGAGGTGATGCGTTTGTTGTATGCGCGCTGGAGCCCTCCGACTCGCGTCGGGGAGGAGAGATCGGCTCCGGTGGTTCGGTTTGAGGTTCAGGCGAGCGGAAGAATTTTAACGCGTACGCTAGTTGAAGGTTCGGGCGTAAAGGAGTATGATGAATCCGTTATGCATGCGGTAGAGTCGGTTTCGCAGTTGCCGCGATTACCTGAAGGGTATCCTTATTCATATGTTGAAGTGGTTTTTACGATCGAATGAGTGAGATGAATAGAGCAGAGCGAAGATGGTTTTTGAGCGGTGTTGCGGTGTGCGGTGCCGGCGTGGCATATGGGCAGCGGGTGGAAGTTCGTAAATCTGGTGCGGGTCGAATTGGCATTTCATTGGATCGGTTGACTAGTGATGGATCGGCAGAGGGTCAAGAGTTTATTCGAGTGCTGCGTGCTGATTTGTTGCGGTCGGGTTGGTTTGAGGAACAGACTGCGGCGCGGTTGGTTGTGTTAGGTCGTGTTCAACAAACGGAGGGGCTACGGGCGGAGATTCAGGCGATTCAGGTGGCGGATAAGAGGCGGGTGTTGAGT
>DOEU01000042.1:6493-14139 GCA_003532555.1 Verrucomicrobiota bacterium
GAAAAACGGACAAGCTACGAGCGGAGATTCAAGTGATTGAGGTGGCGGATAAGAAGCGGGTGTTGAGTCGGGCTTTCTCGGGGGCGCCAGTGGCTACACGGGCGTTGGCCCATCGCGTTTCGGATGCGTTGGTGTTGGCTGTTTCGGGTAAGTCGGGTATGGCATCAGCGCGATTGGCGATAGTGGGTAATCAAAGTGGCTATAAAGAGTTATATGTTTGTGATGCCGATGGAGCGAATCTTCGACAGGTAACGCAGGATCGGAGTATTGTGGTGGCGCCCGCGTGGATGCCTGATGGAAAAAATATTCTGTATACATCCTATAAGCAGGGGTATCCCAATATTTATCGAACGGGACAGCGGGAAGCGGTTTCAAAGTTCGGGGGATTGAATGCGAGTGCGGCGGTATCTCCGGATGGGCGCAAGATGGCCGTGATTCTTTCGAAGGATGGAAATCCTGAATTGTATATTCGAGATGTGAGAACGGGTTCGCTACAGCGAGTTTCTTCGACTCGGCGCGCGAATGAGGCTAGTCCGTGTTGGTCGCCGGATGGTTCGCAAATAGCATATGTTTCTGATTCGGCGGGGCGACCTCATATTTATGTGCTTGCTTTAAAGGGGGGGAGTCCGAAGCGGTTGAGCCGGACTGGTTCGGAAAATGTGGCGCCGGATTGGGGTGTGAATGGGCAGCTCACGTATTGCAGTAGGCAGGCTGGGCGGTATCGAATTGTGGTGGCAGATCCGCGCACGGGTGTATCGCGTGTATTGCCCTTAGATGGTGCGGATTATGAAGATCCAAGTTGGATGCCGGATGGAAGACATGTCGTGGTGTCGCGATCCGTAAACTATCGTTCCAGCATCTACCTTCTTGACACGCAGGAAGAACGTTCGATATCTTTAAAGGAGGGAGCAGGTGATTGGTTTTCGCCGGCTTGTTCTCGTCATTATTGATAAGGAGTGGGTTATGCGTAGAGTGAGTGTAAAAGTGGGATTTATGTGTATTGCCTTGGGGGGCGTGTTGTTCATCAGTGGATGTCAATCAACAGGCATTAATGAGGGTGTTTTTGGTTCTGATAATTTATATGGAGATCCGTTGATTGCAGATATTCCATTAAATGATCTGGATGGATTGCCAACGAATGGAGATCGAACGCTTTTTGCTCCGGTCCAATTTGCCTATGACAGCTCGGCACTAAATCCTTCTCAGGCTGTAATTTGTGAAGCGGTTGCGAGCCACTTAAGGGTTCGAGGAGGCGTTATTCTAGAAGGGCATGCGGATGAGCGTGGCAGTCGCGATTATAACCTGACACTGGGAGAGCAACGAGCGTTAGCGGTTCGTGCATATTTAATTGAATTGGGTATAAGCCCCTCGCAAATCCAAACACGGAGTTATGGCGAAGAGAAACCCGCAAATGAGAACCATGATGAAACTGCGTGGAGTGAAAATCGTCGCGTTGAATTTGCTATCTACTAGCTTTTTTTCAGCCGCTGAGGAGATCTCTCTATGATTATGATTGCTCCGATTTTGGCGGCGCAGATCAATATGGTTGAGTCAGTTCTTGGTTTTATCGCCGTGGTGGTACTCACGTTTCTTTTGATTACATGGGTAATGAGCTTCCTCCGTTTTCAAGATATATTAGGGTTATTGAATAAGGAGGATACGGCTGAATCGATCAATTCCGATTCTATATTACAGCTGCAATTGGCCAAATTTGTGAGCGCAAGTGGTCGCGAACAGGTTCCGTTTAGTTTGTTGAAGTGTTCGATTCCTTCGGGAGTATCGATCGGAGAACTGGAAACCGTATGGAAGCCGGCTATTCGGGAGAGTGACTGGATTATGCCTTTGGATGAGCAGGTGATGGTTCTATTACTTCGATGTGATAGAGAAGATGTTGAAGCATTGTGGGATCGGTTATGTGGTGAGTTTTCGGGAATGTCTGCTTTGGTTTGGCAAGTGGGTGCAACTAGTTTCCCAGAAGATGGTTTGAGTGGCCGTGCTTTATTGGCAGGAGTAGATTTGGCACTGAAGACCTCTTTAAAAGAGGGGTCGCTTCAGTGGGCGGAAGAAGTTGAATCAGAAGATGAGATGGAACCGGACCCGGAAGTGAACGAGGAGAGCGATGGGCTTGCGGGCGGGGATGGTAAGTTATTGGATCCGCTGACGGGGGTTTTGCGGGGCAGTGTACTCTCAACGTATATGCATCGTCAGTTAAATGAATATCGTTTAAAGAGAGAGCCGGTGGCACTTTTCTGTGTGGCAGTTGATAATATGGAGCAAATTCGTTCTTTTCATGGCGAGGAGGCGCATGACCAACTCCTGGCTGAGATTAGTAAAGAGTTGCAGTCTAGTTTGCGTTCGGCGGATATGATTGGGCGGTATGAGGAGCATGGATTTTTGGTATTGGTGGGATGTAAATCCAGTCAGGCTGAAGGTGTTGCACAACGAGTATGTGGAGCGATTCAGAAAAAAGTATGTATGTTTGAGGGGAAGCGTTTGCGAACCACCACGACATTGGGGATTGGGGTCCATCCTGAACATGGAAGAAATTTGCATGAGCTATATGTGAAAGCACAGCAAGTAGTAGATCATTGCCGAGAAAATGATATTCGGGGCTATGCGTATTATGATGAGGTGTTACATCGGGAGCAAAGTCAGCGTCTCAAGCAATCGATCAAGGCAACAGGAAAATAGAGGTACAGATGAAGTTAGGTGTGAACATCGATCATGTAGCTACGTTGCGTCAGGCGCGTGGTAATATTTATCCGGATCCGTTAGATGCGGCTATTATTGCGGCGCGGGCGGGCGCTCATGGGATCACGGCTCATTTGCGAGAAGATCGGCGGCATATTCAAGATGATGATATTTATCGGTTAAAGTCGTTGCAGCCGCTGCCATTGAATTTAGAGATGGCAAATGTGCCTAACATTGTTGATTTTGCCCTAGAGATCAATCCGGATGAAGTTTGTTTGGTTCCAGAAAAACGCCAAGAATTGACTACGGAAGGTGGACTGGATGTGGTGGGGCAGTATGAGCAGTTATGCCCGACGGTGGATCGATTGTTGCGGGCAGGTATTGAAGTTAGTCTATTTGTAGATCCGGATACGGTCACGTTGGAGGCTTGCCGGCAGATGGGGGTTTCGGTGGTTGAGCTGCATACGGGATCGTATTGCGATGCCGATGCAAATGAGCAACCAGGGTGTTTGGAAAAATTAATTATGGGCGCTCAAACGGCACATGAATTGGGTCTGCGGGTGCATGCTGGTCATGGGATAACAACCGACAATATTGGTGGGATCCTTTGTGTGCCTCATTTAGCGATGCTAAATATTGGGCATAGCTTGGTGAGCCGGGCTATTTTTCTGGGTATGCAGCAGGCGGTCGAGGAGATGCTTTTGGCAATGGCTGAGTATCAGGGCTAGGTGGTGGAATGAAACTAGTTGATGCAGAGACCATGCGCATGCTTGATCGGCGTGCGATTCAAGAAGAGGGTATTCCTGAGGCAGTTTTGATGCAACGGGCTGGGCTTGGTATTGCCGATGCGGTGGAGCGTTTAGCGCTGATGCATCAAATAATCGACTCATCGATTCTTATGCTGGCAGGGATGGGAAATAATGGTGGAGATGTTTTTGTTGCGGCACGTTATTTGTGGGAGCGGGATATTGAGGTTAACGTTCGTTTGGCCGGGCGTGTTTCGTCGTTAAAGGGTGCAGCAGAGGCGGCTTATCAATTTGCTAAAGAGGGCGAAGTCCCGATTGAAAGTTGTCCAGATGACGCTGATTGGACAGATGCTCCGGAAGCGGATATTTTAGTGGATGGGTTATTGGGAACGGGTTTTTCGGGTGAGCCGCGTGGTGTGATGAAGGCGGCGTTGGCGTGGGCAGATGCATATGCGGAGCGGTCGTTGGTGGTTGCGGTGGATCTTCCTTCAGCGAAGGCGGTTCGTGCAGATGTTACGGTTGCGTTGGGCTTGCCTAAAAAAGAGAGTGTAGCGGCGGATCAGGTTGATCTAACGGGTCGCATTGAGGTGGTTGATATTGGCATCCCTGAACGATTTATTGAAGCGACTGGTGAGGCAGAGACTGAGCTGATAACGGATTCAGATGTGGCGCCTCTTTTGCTGCGCCGTCAGCGGAATAGTCATAAAGGCGTTTATGGTCATTTGCATTGTATAGGTGGATCGCTTGGCATGAGCGGAGCGATGGTGTTGACGGCTCGTGCAGGGTTGCGTGGGGGTGCGGGTTGGGTATCGGCGAGGGTGCCTGCTTCGGTTGTAGAGGGAGTGGCTTCATGTGTGCCGGAGGCGATGGTGCAGGTGGGTGAGCCAGTCCGAAAAGCTGATGCGATGGTGGTGGGTCCGGGTATGGGATGTTCATCTGAAACGCAGCAATGGGTTTTGAGGCTTTTAAAGCAGGCGGGCGCTCCGCTGGTTTTGGATGCGGATGGGTTGGCGGTGCTAGAGGAAGATCTCGAGCCAATTCGGCAATCGAAGCGGGAGCTTGTGATCACACCGCATCCGGGTGAGTTTGCGGGCCTATTCGGGATGAAGGTGGAGGAATTGCAATCAGACCGAGAGGTGTTGGCAAAAATGGCGGCTACACAGTTACAGGTTGTGTGTGTGCTCAAAGGGGCGCGTACGGTGGTGGCGGCTCCAGATGGTCGGGTGGCTTTGAACGCAACGGGTAATCCGGGTATGGCTACGGCGGGTGCAGGCGATGTGCTGGCGGGGTTGATAGGGGCGTTGTTAGCACAAGGGCTATCTTCTTTTGAAGCAGCTTGTGCGGGCGTTTGGTTGCATGGGCAGGCGGGTGATTTAGCAGCAGCGGCTGGGGCTGAAATTTCCCTGTGTGCGGGGGATATAATTGAAAAATTACCCGAAGCTTTTCGAGCGGTGAGTCCAAGATAACTTTAAAACTGGTTTAGGAAGCGCAAGTCGTTTTCGTATAAATGTCGGATGTCGTTAATACCAAAAAGAATCATCGCAATCCGCTCAATCCCCATGCCAAACGCAAAACCGGAACAACTGGCTGGATCGTATCCAACATTGGTGAATACATTCGGATCAACAAGACCGGCTCCTAAGACTTCGATCCATCCTAGTTTGTCATGTTTAATATCAACTTCTACACTAGGTTCGGTAAACGGAAAATAGTGTGGGCGAAAGCGTATTTCTGCTTTTGGTCCCATAAGTTCTCGTGCGAAATGGTTCAGGGTTGCTTTTAGATCTGCTAGTGAGACCTCTTCGTCGATGTAGAGACCCTCAAGTTGATGAAAGTTTGCGCTATGAGTAGCGTCTGAGGTGTCACGTCTGTAACACCGGCCGGGTGAGATAATACGAATGGGAGGCTTATTCTCTTTCATGTAACGAATTTGTACTGGACTGGTGTGGCAACGAAGAAGTTCTCCACTGTTGAGGTAGAAGGTATCTTGTTCATCGCGAGATGGGTGGTCGGCAGGAGTGTTGAGGGCATCAAAATTATTAAAGATAGTTTCGATGTCGGGTCCATCTGCAACAGTAAAGCCGAGGGTTTGGAAGATAGAGGTGATGCGTTCGGTGATTTGTGTGATGGGATGGCGAGTTCCGAGGCCGTGCCATTGCCCAGGTTGTGAGCAATCAAAGAGATGTTGCTCTGCTTTAGGAGTTATTTTGGCTTGGCGGGCTTGAATGCATTCGGTGAGTTCATTCTTTAATTCGTTAACGGCTTTGCCGAATAGAGGTTTCTCTTTGGCAGGTACGTTTTTTAGTTCGGCCATCAGAAGTGGGAGTCGTCCTTTACGGGAGAGATATTCAATTCGAACGGCTTCAATCTCTTCGGCAGTTGTGGCTACAGTTGCCGCTTGGAGTGCGCTGGTTTTAATTTGATTGAGTTCGTCTAAGTTCATATTCCATTAGTTTCTTCGCTTGAGAGCAGATGGCAATTGCTTTTTAGGTTTTATTTTTCGGCAAGGAGGGTGGCTCGCAACGGAGCAGGGTAGCCTTCGATGGTTATTTTTGGGTCATTTGGATCGAGAAAATCGGGAAGAGACTCGAAGGTCATCCATTCCGTTGATCGTTGCTCTTGAGGAGAAGTGGGAGTGATATCTACGGCACGGATGTGCGTAAAGCCGATGCGTTTAAGCCATTGCTCTAACGTGGATAGCGAGGGGATAAACCAGACGTTGCGCATTTTTGCATATCGACTATCGGGGACAAGCGAATAGCCGAGAGGACCTTCCACGATGAGGGTTTCAAGGACAAGTTCACCGCCAGGTCGGAGGAGGGTGTGTAGGTGATGTAAGTGGTCGATGGGGGATTTTCGGTGATAGAGAATGCCCATTGAAAAAAGGGTGTCAAAGGCATCGTTAGAGGGGGGAATTTCTTCGAGTGCCATTGGAAGCACCCAGGCAGGGGCGGAGGTTTGTAGAAGTTGTTTAACAGCAAAATATTGGCACACAAAGAGGGGTTGGGGGTCGATCCCGATAGCCAGTTTCGCGCCGGCGCCAGCGATACGCCATGTGTGGTATCCGCTGCCGCACCCGATATCAAGAACGAGGCGGTTGGTGAGGGGTTTAATATGCGGAGCGAAGCGTTCCCATTTCCAGTCTGATCGCCATTCCGTGTCGATATGAAGACCATGGAGATGAAAAGGGCCTTTTCTCCAAGGCTGCAGCTGTAGGAGGTGTTCTTTGAGATCATCGGGTGCATGACCGTGGGCAATAACTCCATTTTCTAGATCGATTCGATCCGGTTTAAAATTCGGTAATTGATCAAGTATTGCTTTCCAGTCGCAGATGCGCGCGTAGCGTTCGGGCCGGAGGTTCCAGTTGATCAGATCCGGTAGAGATGTTGCCCAGTGCTCGATGGGGGTGTTTTCTAGTTGAGGGTAGAGAGTGGTATAGTCAATCATTTGAAAGCCAGCATGGAAGAAAAGTTAAAGCATTGAAACCAAGTTTCAACGGATTGAAAGCCGATGGATTTGAGTCGTTGATGGTGGGTTTCAAGGGTTTCGGGAATGAGCACGTTTTCTAGGGCAGATCGTTTTTGGCTTATTTCGAGTTCGGAGTATCCATTGGCTCGTTTAAAATCTTGATGGAGTTCAATCATATGTTGATTGATGTGGGGATCGGTGAAAGCAATTTTTTCTGAAAGAACGAGTACGCCTCCCGGTTGCATTCCTTTAGCAATGCGATTGAGCAGTGCTGCGCGTTGGTCGATGGGGATGAACTGCAGGGTGAAGTTGAGTACGACAATCGATGCTTGTTCAATGGCTTGGTCACGAATGTCACGGCAGTGCAGTATGATGGTTTCATCGAGGCGCTGGGCTGCTTTTTTAACCATCTCTGGAGAGCTGTCGATAGCGATAAGTTGAGAGGTTGGGTTCGTAAGACCTTTTTGAAGCGCTTGTGTGGCACTCCCTAAAGAGCATCCCAGATCGTATAGATTGCTGTTGGGGGTGGCATAGCGGCCAGCAAGGGGGGTGAGCATCGAGAGAATAGCGCGGTAGCCGGGCACGGAGCGTTCAATCATGTCGTCGAATACATCTACTACGCGTGCATCGAATCGAAATCCGCTCACATTGGCTATGGGCTGATTATATATTGCATCCTTGCTCATGCTCGAAACGTACGATATGTCGTTCGATAGAGCCAAGCTAAAGCGTTAATTTCAT
>DOEU01000058.1 GCA_003532555.1 Verrucomicrobiota bacterium
ATCATGGTACCCTTCTCTTTTGAAGGCAAATGGACTATTACAGAAATTGCTCCGGCCGGTGCCTACACCGTGGAAAAAGTGATTGCTACACTGAAAGACGAAAAAGGCAATACACGCGAATGTCAAATTATGCAAAAATGGCCTGTTAAAGTGCCTATTCAATGTTATGCAGAGAGGCTACGTCCCGAAGAATCAATGGCAACTAAATTGCGGACGATCGATACATTTTTCCCGGTTGCTAAAGGAGGAACATACTGTATTCCAGGCCCCTTCGGTGCTGGTAAAACCGTTCTTCAGCAGGTTACATCGCGCAACGCAGAAGTAGATATTGTAATTGTTGCAGCCTGTGGAGAGCGTGCGGGTGAGGTGGTTGAAACTCTTCGTGAATTTCCTGAAGTTATCGATCCGAAAACCGGCAAAAGCTTGATGGAACGAACGCTTATCATTTGCAACACTAGCTCCATGCCTGTAGCTGCTCGCGAAGCTTCAGTTTACACGGGTGTAACATTGGCTGAATATTATCGGCAAATGGGACTAGACGTTCTCTTGCTAGCTGACTCAACCTCACGTTGGGCGCAAGCGTTACGTGAAATGTCGGGTCGACTGGAAGAAATTCCTGGAGAAGAAGCCTTTCCAGCCTATCTTGAATCTGTGATCGCTTCGTTCTATGAACGGGGTGGTGTCGTTCGCCTGAAGAACGGTGAAAAAGGATCAGTAACGATTGGTGGAACGGTTTCACCAGCAGGTGGTAACTTTGAAGAACCAGTCACGCAGGCCACACTGAAGGTGGTTGGCGCTTTCCACGGTCTTTCGCGTTCACGCTCGGATGCGCGTCGATATCCAGCCATTGATCCTCTCGAAAGTTGGAGTAAATATCCCAGCGTTGTTTCTGAAGAAGATTTAGCGTCTGCAAACCAAGTACTCCGAAATGGGAACGAAGTGGGTCAAATGATGAAGGTAGTCGGTGAAGAAGGAACTTCACTGGATGATTTCATTACGTATTTGAAGAGTGAATACATCGATAACACTTACTTGCAACAGAATGCCTTCGATGACATAGACTCTAACAACTCGATAGATCGTCAGCGTTTTGTCTTTTCATTGCTACTTGAGTTGATGGATTCAACCTTGCACTTCAACGATAAAGCAGAAGCACGAACATTTTTCCAACGAATCTCCCAGCAGTCTCGTGATATGAACGGCTGTGTTTATGAATCAGAAGAATTTAATCAATGTGTTGAGCAGTGGAAGACATTGCTTGCGGAGGGTACCGAAGATGCAAAATAAAGTTTATCATCGTGTAGAGTCGATCACAGGTAACGTAATTGTCGTTAAAGCTGAAAATGTAATTGCGGGAGAATTAGCTCAGGTTGAATCCAATTTTGGCTCTTCTTTAGCGCAGGTTATTCGCCTTGAAAAAAAATTAGTCTATCTTCAGGTATTTTCCGGAGGACGTGGAGTAGGAACGGATGCTAAGATCCGGTTCCTTGGAAGAACCATGCAAGTTCCCTTCTCTGAAAACCTCTTAGGACGTGTCTTCACTGGTTCCGGTAATCCTCGAGACAATGGTCCTGATATTACGGAAAATATGATCGAAATTGGAGGTCCTTCCGTAAACCCTGCCAAACGAATTATTCCACAAAATATGGTTCGGACTGGTATTCCAATGATTGACCTTTTCAACACTTTGGTTGAATCACAAAAATTGCCTATTTTTTCCGTTGCAGGTGAACCCTACAACGAATTGCTCGCGCAGATTGCATTACAAGCGGAAGTAGATGTGATCATCCTTGGCGGGATGGGTTTAAAGCATGATGACTACCTCTTCTTCAGGGATAAATTGGATGAAAGCGGCGCACTATCTAGAACGGTTATGTTTGTGCATACCGCATCCGATCCAACGGTCGAATGCTTATTGGTTCCTGATGTATCTCTAGCGGTTGCCGAACAATATGCTTTGCAAGACAAACGGGTATTGGTTCTTTTAACTGATTTGACAAACTTTGCCGATTCGATGAAGGAAGTGGCCATTACCATGGAACAGATTCCTTCGAATCGTGGTTATCCCGGTGACTTATACTCACAGCTTGCGGCTCGCTACGAAAAAGCAGTCGATTTTGAAGGTAGTGGATCGATTACTATTCTAGGTGTCACAACCATGCCGGGTGACGATGTGACCCACCCTGTTCCTGATAACACCGGATATATCACAGAAGGTCAGTTCTATTTGAAAAACGGACGGATCGAACCCTTCGGATCTTTAAGTCGTCTAAAACAGATGGTTAATAAAGATACTCGAGAAGATCACCGGACAGTAATGGATACCATGATTCAGCTTTATGCTTCGTATAAAGAGACTTTAGAGAAACAATCGATGGGATTCCGGATGAGTGATTGGGATGCCAAACTACTTACTTATGGGGAACGTTTTGAATCAGAGATGATGGATATCAGTATAAACATACCTTTAGAAGAAGCCTTGGATGCCGGATGGAAAATTCTAGCTGACTGCTTTGATCCAGCTGAAACAGGAATCTCCTCTAAACTCACTGATAAATTCTGGCCAACAAGCGCATAAAACCACATGGCAAAAATTAAATTAACCAAAAATGAGTTAAAATCGCAGCGGGATGCCCTTAAGCGTTTTCAGCGTTATCTTCCAACCCTTCAACTGAAGAAACAACAGTTGCAGATGGAGATGCGTAAACTTGATTTGGAAATTAATAAAAAACGCCAAGAGGAAAAAGCCGCTAGATCTAGTTTAGCAAGTTGGATTCATCTTTATTCAGAACCCATTGATTTGAGCGAGTATGTATCTATTCAGCGCTTAAAAACTTCGAGAGGAAACATTGCAGGAGTTAATATCCCTATTCTCGAAGACCTTGAATTCCACGAAGATACCCCTGATCTCTTTGAAACGGACGCATGGATAGACCAAGGAGTAGATACACTCAAACAATTAATGCGTCTTCGTGTAGAGCGTCAAGTAATGGAAGAACAACATCGACTCTTAAGTGAAGAGTTACGAACCACAACACAACGAGTTAATCTATTCGAGAAAGTCAAAATTCCAGAAGCGAAAGAGAACATTCGTGTTATCCGGATTTTCATGGGTGATCAACAAACAGCTTCCGTAGCACGCTCAAAAATTGCCAAAGGAAAAGGTGCATGATCGTTAAGATGAATAAATTAACACTGATCTGTACTGCTGGACAGCAAGAACAGACGCTCGATGAACTCCGCGAGCTTAAAGCGGTTCATATTGAGCATGTACAATCTCCATCTGGTGATGCGGTTGAGCAGTCCAAACAAGCATTAACACACGTTGAAAAAGCCAAACTTGCCCTTAGTTCATATGATTCCCCTACCTCGTCTCATGTTGTTTCTTCGGATATAGCTGACGAGGTGTGGACTTGTTTGCATGAAGAAACCGAACTCAAAGAACGGCTACAATGGCTGCAGTCCGAGCAAGAACGTGTAAAACCTTTTGGCCAATTTAATCCCGAGAGCTTGCAAAAGTTGATCGATGCAGACTTAATCGTAAAACTTTGTCAGTATGGAATTAAAGAAACTATCTCATGGCCTAAAAATATTGAAGTTATTGAAATTAACCGCGATAAAGCAACCATCTATGCGATGGGCATCGCTAAGCACTCATTTGAGCTTCCCTGCTCTGAGATTCGTATTCCAACCATGTCACTTACCGATCTCACACACGAGATGGACATCGTGGAGCAACACCTCCAGAGTTTACATGAAAAGATGATCGTACTTGCAGGGAGCCGTGATCAGCTTGAACAGCTCTATGCATCCAAACAAGATGAATTAACCTTTCAAGAAGTAAAACAAGGTATGGCGTCTTCCGAACATCTGGTCTATCTACAAGGCTACATCCCGGTCGATCAAATAGATGCGCTCGAAGCCACCGCAGCCCATCAAGGCTGGGGATACGTTTTAGATGAAATTGGCCCAGATGATCAGCCACCTACATTACTTCGGAACCCAAAATGGGTTGATCCAATTAAAGCCGTATTAGGCGTTATCGGAGTTGTTCCCGGTTATAAAGAACTCGATGTGAGTGCCGTCTTTCTACTTTTCCTTAGTATCTTCTTCGCTCTTTTAATCGGAGATGCTGGCTACGGGCTTCTTTTTATTGGATTAACCATATTTGCCCAACGAAAAAACAAGCAAGCCCCCTCGTATGTCTTTAATTTATTATACATTATGAGCAGTTGTACAGTGGTATGGGGCGCCTTAACGGGCACCTATTTCGGTATAAACTTCGAATATCTTCCTGCTCCCCTACAACACCTCACTAATAATTGGCTAAGAGGTAATGGTGATGATGCGCTTGCCATGAACAATGTTATGTTTTTCTGCTTTGTTTTAGGCACGTTTCATCTGGTTATCGGCCATGTATGGAATTTGATACGTAAAATAAACTCATGGGCAGCACTTGCTGACTTGGGCTGGATTTGTTCTACCGTAACAATGTTCTTTGCTGTTCGTATGATGGTTCTTGGAGAATCATTTCCATCACCCATGCTTTATGTCTTAGGAGTGGGTCTGATCATGATTGTTGTGAGTCTGGTTATGGAAAAAGAATATTTTGGGCTTGTTACCCTTGCCCTCGATGTTATCAGTAATTTTGTGGATATTATTTCATATGTACGCCTCTATGCCGTAGGAGCTGCCTCCTTCGCCATCGCAAATGCCTTTAACACGATGGCTATCGAGGCTCTAGGAAGTAGCGGAGTCATTGTTGGAGGTCTTATTGCGGCTCTTGCCCTCTTCGGTGGGCATGCGCTAAACATTTTGCTCTGTGCCATGGGGATTTTGGTTCATGGCATTCGACTAAATACACTTGAATTTTCGAGTCATGCAGGTGTTCAATGGGGTGGAACTCATTATAATCCTTTTAAACGAACAAACGGAAAAATTTAATCTTAGGAACGGATCAACGGAGGTAAATCATGGACGTAACAACATTGACAGCACTCGCAAAACTAGGCGCCGCCATGGCACTTGGATTTGCTGCGATTGGATCAGCATTAGGCACAGGAACAGCAGGAATGGCTGGTATCGGTGCATGGAAAAAATGTTATCTTCAGGGGAAAGCAGCACCTTTTATTTTATTGGTGTTTATCGGAGCCCCACTCTCACAGACTATTTATGGTCTACTTTTAATGAACTTTATCATAGGAGCAGATGCATCACCGGTTCTTCTTGGAGCAGGGATCATTGGCGGTATTGCCATGGGATTCTCAGCTTGGTACCAAGGAAAAGCGGGTGCGGCAGGCTGCGATGCATTGGCTGAAACAGGTGAAGGTTTTGGTAACTATCTAACGACGCTTGGAATCATCGAAACGGTGGCTCTCTTCGTGATGATCTTTATTCAACAAACTTTTTAACTAAATGTTAGATTGCATTTGAACGCTCCGTTTAACGGAGCGTTTTTTATAGAAACAGAATCTTTTAAAATGGTCTGTTTTAGTCATACTGCATCGGATGAAACTCAATCAAATAACCGCACTTTTGAATAATATCGCCCCGCTTGAACTAGCAGCAGACTGGGATAATGTAGGTCTTCTATTGGAACCAAAACCAGATGCTTCCATTAAGCGGGTCTTGTTAAGCGTTGATCTCACGCAGTCCGTTATTGAAGAGGCCATTAAGAAAAAAGTGAATCTAATTCTCTGCTATCATCCGATTCTTTTTAAGCCCGTTCAGTCGCTTTGTATGTCATCCCCTTTCGATCGAAATCTGTTATTACTTATACAAAAAAAAATAGCCCTCTATTCGCCTCATACCGCACTCGATCATGTAATTGGTGGTGTTAATGACTGGTTGATTGATGGCTGTGGTGTTGGAGAAGTTACATTTATCAATCCTTCGAAAGATCAACTATCGGGAGCAGGACGGATGCTTTCATTGAATCGAGCTGTGAGCATTAATACACTCTGCAAACGGATTAAATCTCATCTTCACACGCCCTATCTTCGCGTAGCACCTGGAGCGTCAAATAACATTAGAACGATTGCCTGTTGTGCGGGTGCGGGTGCATCCGTACTCACAGATGTTCAAGCCGATTGTTATTTGACAGGTGAAATGAGCCACCACGATGTATTGGCTGCACAAGCGACTGGATCCACCGTTATATTGAGTGAACATACGCATACCGAACGGGGTTTCTTACCTTTATATCAATCCATTATTCAAAAAGCATTGAATGCTCCTGTTGAACTTATAATCTCTACACAGGATAAAGATCCTTTACATCTCAAATAAAAAGTGGAAACCAGATATGCCGAAAAAAAAGAAATCAGCTTATGCCGAAGCCGGTGTTGATATTGATACCATGATGACCTCTCTTAAACGGATTGGACACAAAGTACAACAGACCAATACAGCAGGTGTTGTCAGTGAATTAGGTTCTTTCGGAGGCCTATTTAAATCCCCTGGTAAAGATCACTTATTGGTAAGCTCTGTAGATGGTGTTGGTACTAAACTCAAAGTAGCTCATTTAGCTGATCGACACGATACGGTAGGACAAGATCTGGTTAACCACTGTGTTAACGATATTTTAGTCCAAGGTGCTAAACCTCTCTTCTTTCTCGATTATCTTGGAACTGCCGCTCTCAAACCTAGTGTTTTCGAAGATGTGATTGGTGGGTTTTGCAAAGCCTGCAAACAAAACAATATGTCACTCTTGGGAGGCGAGACAGCTGAAATGCCTGG
>DOEU01000075.1 GCA_003532555.1 Verrucomicrobiota bacterium
ATCGCTAATAATACATAGATGAGTAGCAGGGCGACTAGTAAGCCTTTTATCAGCCCGTTGACGCTTTCACGTCGATCAGCTTCTCGCCCTTCGAAGGAGTAGGAGAGACCGTTATATTTTTCTAGAATCGGGGGGAGCAAGTCATTTTGAAGGGCGGCGAGAATTTGGGGGGTTTGGTCGACGGGTTCTACATCGCCTGAGACTGATACAACGCGCCGGCCTTCACGCCGTACGATGGAGGTATAGGCGCGCCCTCGCTTGGCTTCTACGACTTCTCGCAAAGGAACCTCAATGCCCGCAGGGGTTCGGATGATTAGCTCTTCTAAGCTAAATTCACTATTTCGCTGTTCCCGGGGTAGGCGAACTTTGATCTTAATTTCATTTCGCCCGCGCTGTTGCCGGATGGCTTCAGCGCCATAATATGAGTTGCGCACTTGTCGTGCGACTTCTCGGGATGTGAGTCCAAGACTTCGACCAGCAGGTAGAATGGAAAAGTCGATCTGTTCTTTGCCGGGAGTAAATCCGTCATCAATATCCCGTACGATGGGATACGCTTGTAGCGCATCAGCCAACTCTTGGCTGGCGGCTTCTAGGACTTCCATATCACGATGGGAGAGGTCGACGCTAAAGGCGTCTTGATTTCCACCCGGTCCCCCGCTATTCGAGCGAAACCTAATACTTTTCAAACCTTTGATTCCTCGCGCTTCTGCTCGCCAGCGTTGAGCAAACTCTTCGGTTGAGATGGGACGATCACTCGGGGGCAAGAGTTCATAGCTTATTCGTCCTGCATGCCCTCCCCCAGGATTCATTCGTCCCCAAGTTCGGCCTCCAATGGTGGATTGAGCTCCTTTTACAACCGGCAGACTAAACTCTTCTTCGATTTTAGCAATGGCGGCATCTCCGGCTTGAAGAAGTTGGTTCTGAATCGAACGGGTATCTTCCACGGGCGAGCCATAGGGCAGAGTGTAAGCGCAGAGTGCGATGTCTGCCTCGACATTGGGGAACATTTCAAATCCCATGCGCCCGCTTTTTATGTACCCAAGTGTCATAATTAAAATCATTAATCCTAGGGAGAACGTGATGTAACGAGCGCGCAAGACCCGGTTGAGAAATGGACCATATACTTCTTTAGCAAAATAGGAAAAGCGTGCGCTAAATGATTTTTGAAAGGCATGTAATTTGCCACCACGTTTTCGATCGCTTTGATGGGCTAAATGGGCGGGTAGAATAAAGAGTGATTCAATGAGCGAGATCAAAAATGTAGAGCAGACGACCAGTGGAATCACTTGGAAAAATTTACCCATTACCCCTGGCACAAAATACATCGGCATGAAGGCGACGATATTTGTGATGATACTAAAGGTGACGGGGAGAGCAATTTGCCGTGCCCCTTTGATGGCGGCCTGCAGAAAGGGCATTCCTTCTTGATGGTAATGATAAATATTTTCACCCACCACAATGGCATCGTCGACCACGATGCCTAGTGAAATCAAGAAAGCAAACATGGTAATCATGTTGAGGCTCACATCGGCCCCACTCATAAAGATGAAGGTGCCCATGAACGAAATCGGAATTCCGAGCATCACCCAAAATGCGAGGCGCATTTCGAGAAAGAGGCTTAATAAAATGAAGACCAGTGTGAGCCCAAGCAGGCCGTTGCGAAGGAGTAGACCCATTCGTCCGCGATAGGCGTCAGCTCGACTGTCCCAGATGGTGAATTCAAGCCCTTCGGGCATGGTGTCACGGAGTCCAGCAATAACCTCTTCGACAGATTCTTCGATCGAGATGGGAGACTCTTTTCCCACACGGAAGACAGTCAATGAAACCGCTGGCTTCCCGTTATAGAAGCTGAATTTATCACTCTCATCAAAGCCATCTTTGATGGTAGCAATATCTTCGAGCAGGAGCTTAGTTCCATCTGGGGATGTAATGATGGGGATGCGGGCAAATTCTCGGCCCATTTCGCGACGGTCGGTAACGCGCACTAGTATCTCACCACCATCGGTACGCATGCTCCCGCCTGGTAGTTCGACCGAGCTTTGAGCAAGTAATGAGGCCACTTGCTGAAGAGTCATGCCTAGTTCCCGTAGTTTTTGTTGCGTAATCTCAATACTAATTTCATGGGAACGAACATTTTCGAGTTCAAGCTGTGTGATGCCAGGATGTTGTAAAAGCCGGTCGCGAATCGTTTCCGTTAGCTCTCGTAATGTGGGGGGGGGCACATCGGCTGAGATGATTAAATCGAGTACCGGGCGTTTGAGGTTTACGATGCTGATCGTGGGTTCTTCTGCGTCGAGAGGGAAGGTTCGAATTCGATCGACGGCATTGCGGACATCATCTGCTACGCGATTCACATCTGATTTTTCTAACACCTCAGTTCGGACGGTGCCGCTATTTTCATTGGCGTAGGAGACCACGCGTTTCACCCCGTTCAATCCACGAACAGCCTCTTCAACTGCGAGCAGAATACCTTGCTCTACTTCGTCTGGACTTGCGCCGGGATAGGCAACAGTTACATAGACTTCATCAAGCTCAGCATTGGGAAGAAATTCCTGTTGAACACGGGTGGCCGCAAAGATACCTCCGATGATTAAAATCACCATCAAGATGTTGGCAGCCACGGGATTGGTGGCCATCCAGGCGATAGGACCTTTGCGTTCTTCAACCTTCATTCATCTCTCCCGTTTTGAGGGGGCGATCGTCTAGGCGGGTGCCGTTGTTGACAGGACGTCCAGGAACCGGTGCAGCAATATCCGAAATAATCAATTCCGATGCAGCCGGAAGGCCTCGAACTAAAATGGAATCACTTTCGCGGAATACGACGTTCACGGGTTTAATGGCAAGAGCCCCATCCTGATCGAGCCACACTTTATTCCCTTCGCGTAAGGCTTTGCGTGGAATACGGGTAACAGCTTTTAGTGATTCGCCTTGAATAATAACTTCTACATATTCGCCTAAGAGGAGCGGTTTTTCATGTGAAGTTTTTTGGCCAAGTGGGTCATCCACTGAAATGATTACGCGAGCCATGCGTCCTTTTGTCTCTATGGAGCCCGTTAGCTTAAGGACTTCGCCGGGATAGGTGGTGCCAGTTGTTGAGCGCACAGTTACAGGGCTCCCGGGGAATTTGAGCCACTTGAGTCGATCGATAGGAACAGAGGCTTCGATGTGATATCTGTCTGTGGAAGTCAATAAGGCTAATGGAACTTGTTGGTTCACTTGTTCGCCCAGGTCAACATAGCACTCTCGAACAAGAGTGTTAAAAGGGGCTCGTCGTGTGGTTCGTTTTAGGTCTAGCTGAGCACGTTGCACTTTTGCTTTAGCGGACGCAACGGCCGCTTTGCTCGCATTTAAATGGGGGATTCGTAGTGCTAGTGATTTTTCTTGATGGGTCGCGTCGTCGGCTTTCAGCAACTCCCACTCATACCGAGCAATATCTTGTCGGCCTAGTTCAAGTTCATGTTCAAATTGTGCGGCCGCCGAGGTTGCTTCTGTTACTTTAAGTGCAAGCTCATAGTTGGCTGGATCGGTTTGTAAAATCAGATCCCCCTTTGGGATAAGACCGCCTTCAATAAACTGTTCGTTAACCGATACAATTTTACCCGTAACAGGCGTCCGCAAGACAACTTGTTCGGCAGGCTCTACTATGCCGGCCAGTTCGAGCATGACGTGCTCATCGCTAAGTGCAACGGATGTCGTTTCAATCAAGATAGCTTGTCTTTGTGGCTGACTACGCTCTGCTTTGGGAGCGGTTGAAATTAAGATGCGGGCAAGAAGTAAACCTATGACCAGAATGATTATACATAGCAATAACGTTTTAATTTTCTTCATTTGATTCTCCTGGTTCTTCCAGTTGCTTCATCCAGTTTCCGCCTAAGGATCTTAAGAGGTTGATGCGATAGCTAATTTGATCCGCTTGAGCGGAAATTTGAAGACGCTCTATTTGCTGTAGCGTATTCAGTTGGAATAGGACCGTTGTATAATCAATCGCTCCATTGCGGTAGCGCCGGATCGCTTCATCATAGGCTTGCTGTGCGGCTTTGAGTCTTACTGCCAATGCTGCGGTATAGGTCGCTTGAGTCATTTCTAAATTGAGGGCTTGCTCTACTTCGTTGATGGCTTGAATTACAGTAGCTCGATAGGCAGCGACTGCTTCGCGTAGAACAGCCTGTGTGCGTTCAGTTTCGGCACGACGTGCACCGGCATCAAGCAGCGGTGCGCTTAAGTTGCCTACTAAGGTGCTCAACCAATTGTCAAAAAGCTCTTCTGAACTCCTTTCAGTTGATTCAATGCGTCCGCTTAACCGAATGGCGGGTAGCCGATCGGCTCGAGCGGCGGCTACTCGCCAACTGGCAGCATCGAGGAGCACACGTGCACGCTGAACGTCGGGACGCTGTTCGAGTAATGTGGCAGGAATTCCGAGAGATGGAAGCGGTGGAAGAGTGCATAGGAGAGTGCTTTCAATCGCAGCGGGTTCGGTTTTCCCAAGGAGGGCGGTGAGTTCAAGTTCGGCGGCACGTTCAGCGCGTTCAGCGAGGGGGATTAAAGCCGCTGTGGATTCCACTGTTTGTCGTTGTTGCAGAAGCGCGAGACCGGTGGAGAAGGATTTCCGGAAGCGGAGTTCAATTAATTCTAATGAGGTGCGATTGGCTTCGAGTTGCTCGCGGAGGATGGCTAGCTCCATCCGGCGAGCAATTAAGTTATGCCAGCGGTTTGCCACCTCGGCACTCAGGCTCATGGCCGCAGTTTCTACGGCGAAGCGCGCACTTTCCGCATCTAATTTAGCGGCAGATTGAACAGCATTTACACGGCCCCACAGGTCGAGTTCATAACTGGTTACTGCGGCTCCTCCGCTCCATTGGTAGCTTTCGGGACCTGTGTTGATAGCTTCAGTGCGTGTGAGCCCGGTGGTTAAATTGATTGAGGGAAGCCGAGCGGCTCCCAGTCGTCTTGCTGTTGCATCGGCTTGTGTAAGCCGTGCCCATACTTGTTCGAGCGATGGGTTATGGAGCAGTGCATGATGAATCAATTTATCTAGCTCTGGATTATTAAATATGAGCCACCAGGCAGTTTCGGCGACGGTGCTTTCAGCTATTGTTGGCGAGGAGTAGGTGGGGGGTAAGGGGATTGTATCGATTGGTAGCGCTGGCTTGAGCAGGGCACAACCACTGAATAGTAAACAACCTAGTATCGTAAAGCTTTGATTTATACGCACGTAGAAGTCCCCAATCGTTGGCGGAGCGTAAAACAGTACCTATGGGTTGTCAAATGACACTCTTGATTGGATTCGTTCGGTTTTTGCGGTTTCCCTTCGCATCGAAAGCGAGTAGGTTTTGGCGTCATGTCCAAATCCACCACCAACCGCTCACGTCGCAAAACTCTTTTAAGGGTGGCATGGCCTTTGATTATTAATTCAGGCAGCTTCGCTCTTCTTAATTTCGCTGACCGGCTTTTCTTATCTTGGCACAGTGAGGCAGCATTTAGAGCATCTTTACCCGGTGGAATACTTTTTTTTACATTGGTTTGCGGTTTTATGGCATTAGCTGGAATTACGAATACTTTTGTTTCCCAGCTCTGGGGGAGCGGTGATCGAATAGGTTGTGCTCGAGCAACATCACAAGGAATATGGTTGGCACTTCTTTCAACTCCTTTAATTGTGTTACTGGCGCCAATCGGTATTTCTCTTCTTCGATTATCAGGACATGAGTCCGAGGTTCTAATCCTTGAAGAGCAGTACTTTAAGATACTTTTATTTGGAGGCGGAGGAATGGTGCTTTCCTCCGCTCTAAGTGCATTTTTCTCAGGCCGCGGTCGCACTCGTGTTGTGATGTCATGT
>DOEU01000059.1 GCA_003532555.1 Verrucomicrobiota bacterium
TACATCGACCTCTTCACGATGATTTGCATGCAACCGCAACAACCGCCCAATCCGCTCCCGCTTCTTCGTCCGCGGATTAAAAATGTTTTGTCCCTTTTTAAGCTGCCCCGCATAAACGCGAACAAACGCCAGCTTCCCAATAAATTTATCGGTCGCCATTTTAAAGACTAACCCCGTTAACGACTCAAAATCCGACGCTTCACGCTGCATATCTGCATCCGTTTTCGGAACCAATCCCCTCACTGCTTGAATATCCAACGGCGAAGGAAGGTAATCCGTTACTGCATCCAATAAAGGCTGAACCCCTTTATTCTTCAACGAAGACCCCGCTAAAACAGGTACTAACTGATTGGAAATTGTCGCACGACGAATCGCCTCTTTAATCAAATTTTCTGAAACATCGCTATTTTCCATGTAGGCTTCTAGCAAGGTCTCATCTACATCCGCCACCATTTCAATCAAATGCGCGCGCGCCTCTTCCGCTTTAGCCGCTAACTCGGAAGGAATTTCCACTTGCTCAACTCGCGATCCCATATCTTCCTCAGAGAATCGGTAGGCACACATCTTCACTAAATCAATAACACCGCTAAATGTTTCAGCCGCACCGATGGGCAACTGAACCGCCACCGCCGAAGCTTTCAACTTACTCTTCAGCTCAGCTAGGACCTTCTCGAAATTAGCACCCATACGATCCATCTTATTCACAAAAGCCACGCGAGGCACTTGATATTTATTCGCTTGCCGCCAAACCGTTTCTGATTGAGGTTGAACCCCCCCCACAGAACAAAAAACACCCACTGCGCCATCTAAAACCCGCAAAGAGCGTTCCACCTCCACCGTAAAATCAACATGACCCGGTGTGTCGATGATATTGACTTGATGTTCATTCCAAAAACAGGTCGTCGCCGCACTCGTAATCGTAATACCACGCTCTTGCTCCTGAACCATCCAATCCATCGTCGCCGTACCATCATGGACTTCACCAATCTTATGTACTTTGCCGCTATAATATAAAATTCGCTCGCTAGTTGTCGTCTTGCCCGCATCAATGTGCGCGATAATTCCGATGTTCCGCGTCAGCGATAAAGCAACGTCGCGCGTATCAGCTTCCAAAGAGGAAGCTGAGCTCTTAGCTCCGTTCTGCTTATCTTGACTCATTGTTTTCATCGTTTCTCTTCTGGCGACAGCGAAAGGTTCCAATTTCTTGGAACCTTCCGACCATCGGCGACCTCCATTCAGGAGGTTTCCTATGTAACCCGCTCTCCGTCCTTACCAGCGGTAGTGTGCAAATGCCTTATTAGCTTGTGCCATCTTGTGCGTGTCATCGCGCTTCTTGATCGCCGCACCTTGGCCACGGTATGCATCAACAACTTCGTTCGCCAATGCACGACGCATCGGCACACCCTTGCGATTACTCGCAAACTGAATCAACCAACGGGTAGCCAATGCTATCTGTCGCTTCGGCTTCACTTCCAAAGGCACCTGATATGTTGCACCCCCCACCCGGCGAGATTTTACTTCTAACCGGGGAGACACATTTTCAATCGCAGTTGTAAATACATGAACAGGATCTTCATCCTTCAACTGCCCCTGAATATCCTCAATCGCCCCATATACAATTTTCGCTGCCACTGCTTTCTTACCCCGCTCCATCACGCAGTTAATCATATAAGCAACCATGTTATTGTTGTAACGAGGGTCGGGAATTAATTCACGTTTTTCTGCTCTACGCCGTCTAGCCATTTTCTAAAGTCCTTTTTACTTAGGTCGTTTCGCCCCATACTTCGAGCGTCCGCGTTTACGTCCATCCACACCCAAACAATCCAATGCACCCCGCACGATATGATACCTCACACCCGGCAAGTCCTTCACTCGGCCTCCGCGCACCAACACCATGCTATGCTCCTGCAAGTTATGCCCTTCCCCCCCAATATACGCATTCACTTCGCGACCATTGGTCAACCGCACACGAGCCACTTTACGCAACGCTGAGTTTGGCTTTTTCGGTGTCTGAGTTTTTACCAATAGACACACGCCCCGCCGCTGCGGGCAGGTCGATAGTGCAGGCGATTTACTCTTCTTCTTCGCCACCGAACGGGGTTTGCGAACTAACTGATTAATTGTCGGCATAAAACCTTTCTCCTATAAGACGAGCGGCAGAATCTATACATCCGCCCCATCACACGCAAGTGAAACATTCAATTTTCTTCTTTTTATTTCGCTTTAAAATACTTCCTTTGAGAGAAAATAAAGCCTAATCGACCCCGTTCTCTCATTCCACTAATTGCTTGATTACAGCTCTATCTTAGGCTCATCGCTTGCTTCCAGCGGATTGGTTTCAAATAGATCTTCAACTGTAATTTCATCACCATGTTTAATCGGCTTGATATCCCGATACATGGGGAAACCTGTTCCAGCAGGAATTAACCGACCCATAATCACGTTTTCTTTGAAACCGCGCAAGGTATCAACCATACCCAATGTAGCCGCTTTCGTTAGAACGCGTGTTGTATCTTGGAACGAAGCAGCTGAAATAAACGATTCTGTTTCTAATGCCGCTTTCGTGATACCTAACAAAACTGGTGATGCTTCTGCTGGTCGACGCCCTTCAGCAACCGCCTTCTGGTTCACTTCCTGGAAGGTTTGTTTCTCAACCTGTTCACCCCACAAGAATTCCGTGTCACCTGGATCAGTAATCTTCACTTTGCGTAGCATCTGACGTACAATCACTTCGATGTGCTTGTCATTGATCTCTACTCCTTGCAAACGATAAACCGCCTGAACCTCATTAACCAAATACTCTTGCAAGTCCTGCGGCCCGCACACTTCAAGAAGCTCCTGTGGAACAATCGGTCCTTCGGTAAGCTGCTGTCCTTTTTGAACAAAGTCACCCGGAAATACGATCACGTGCTTATTCATCGGAATTAAATGCTCTTCCTCACCGCCAGTCACCGTATCTCGAACGACTACTTTACGCTTCCCTTTAGCAATGCCGCCCAGCTCAACAATTCCTTCGATCTTCGCGATCTCTGCCGCGTCCTTTGGAGTACGCGCTTCAACAAGTTCTGCCACACGAGGTAGACCCCCAGTAATGTCTTTTGTCCTAACCGTTTTCCGCGGAGTTCGTGCCAATGTGAATCCAGCAACCACCTTTTCCTTAGATTTGATCATTACTTGGGCACCCGCTGGAATCGAATAATATCCAACTTTTTCTTTAACCTTCATATCACGAATCACGATCTGCGGATGGAGATCTTCTTTATGCTCCATAACAACCAAAGTCTCAACACCGGTCGATTCGTCGACTCCCTTTTGAACTGTTACTCCTTCAATGAAGTCTTGGAATTCCACCTTACCGTTGTGCTCAGACAAAATCGGTACGGAATAAGGGTCCCACTCAACAAAGATTTCGCCCGCTTTCACTTCACTACCATCGTCTACAGAGACCTGCGCTCCGATCATCATGGCATACCGTTCCAGCTCACGACCCTCTTCATCAACGATGATCAAGTTTCCATTTTTGTTAAGGATAATATTACTCTCATCCACTTTCACAGATCGGATGTTTTCATATTTAACGATACCAGCAGATTTCGCGGTAATACGAGGTTGTTTAAAGACCGAACTCGCAGTTCCACCAATATGGAACGTTCGCATCGTTAACTGCGTTCCGGGCTCACCAATCGACTGAGCAGCAATAATACCCACTGGCTGGCCCAACTCGGCCATGCGACCCGTCGCAAGATTCTTGCCATAACATTTTGCACAAACGCCCCGACGCGACTCACACGTCAACACACTTCGAATGATCACCTGCTCCACACCCGCGCTCTCGACATTTCGCGCCGTGTATTTATCAATCAACTCACCTGCTGCAACAATCACGCTGTCAGGCTCATGCGGATCACAAATATCTTCCGCTGCCGTACGACCCAAAATACGCGTTGCAAGTGAAACCAACTCTTCGTCACCTTCAACAATCGCACCCACTTCAATTCCGTTTAGCGTATGACAATCAGGCTCTGTGATAATAATATCATGCGATACGTCAACTAGCTTTCGAGTAAGGTAACCCGAATCTGCTGTTTTCAAGGCTGTATCCGCCAGACCCTTACGAGCCCCGTGCGTTGAAATAAAGTATTCCAAGACCGAAAGACCTTCACGGAAGTTCGAAAGAATCGGTCGTTCAATAATCTCACCCGATGGTTTTGCCATCAAGCCACGCATTCCGGCTAACTGACGAATCTGCTGACGCGAACCACGAGCCCCTGAATCGACCATCACATAGACTGGATTCAGTTCCTCCCGCGAGCGTTCGTTACGTGGATCATCATTCTCCTCTAAGACATCAAAAAGTTTGTTGGTTAACTTATCATTCGTATCCGTCCAGATATCGATGATCATGTTGTACCGCTCACCTTCCGTAATTAGACCTTTGCGATGTTTATTTTCTACCTCTTCGATCTCAGATCGGGCGGCCGCAATCATGTCGGCTTTCCCCTCTGGAATAATCATATCACACAGACCGATCGACATACCCGACCGTGTTGCATGCTCATAGCCTAGACTTTTTAATTCATCTAAAACTTTTACTGTTTCAGGATGACCCGCAATCTCATAACACTGCTCAATCAGCGTTCCAACCACTTTTTTTGTAGCCGTCTTATTCGCAAATCCCATTCCGTCAGGCCAAATCTGATTGAAGAATACACGACCAACCGTTGTATTAATCACCGGACGTTCCATGTCGCCATTTCGCGTTTCACGCTGATAATCTGGGTTGCGATAGCGAATACGATCATGCAGCTTCATAAAACCTTCATCATATGCCGTCTGTACCTCTTCTAGGTTGTCCATTAACCGCAAATGCTCTTCGCGTTTCTTCCGGATCCCCTTCCGCTCCATCTGGATCTGCTGCGATTCAGAGGTAACAAAATAACAGCCCAAGGCAATATCCTGCGTCGGGGTAGTAATTGGCTTCCCGCTCGAAGGAGAGAAAATATTATTTGTCGCCAACATTAATGCCTTCGACTCAACCTGCGCTTCCACAGAAAGTGGCACGTGTACCGCCATCTGGTCGCCATCAAAGTCAGCGTTATAGGCTGTACAAACTAACGGATGCAACTGAATCGCCTGACCCTCAATCAAAATCGGTTCAAACGACTGAATCGATAAACGGTGCAATGTAGGCGCCCGGTTCAACATCACGGTATGACCCCGTGTCACTTCATCTAGAATATCCCAAACTTCATCCACCTCACGCTCAATCATCTTCTTCGCGCTGCGCACGGTGTGCACCACGCCACGCTCTTTCAAGCGACGAATAATGAATGGCTCAAATAGCACCAACGCCATTTTCTTAGGTAAACCACACTGATTTAATTTCAGCGTGGGTCCCACAACAATCACAGATCGACCTGAATAGTCCACACGCTTCCCAAGTAGATTCTGACGAAAACGTCCCTGTTTCCCCTTCAACATATCTGAAAGCGATTTCAACGGACGATTTCCCGGGCCCGTTACCGCACGTCCATGACGACCATTATCAAACAACGCATCCACTGACTGCTGTAGCATCCGCTTCTCGTTTCGAATGATTACTTCCGGTGTTTTCAACGCTAAAAGCGTCCGCAAACGATTGTTTCGATTAATGACACGACGATATAAATCATTCAAATCAGATGTTGCAAAACGCCCCCCTTCAAGCGGCACCAAAGGACGCAAGTTAGGTGGAATCACAGGCAATACTTCTAAAATCATCCATTCCGGACGCGAACCATTTTTGATGAAACCTTCCATAACTTTCATCTGATTCACTAGCTTCTTACGCGTCTGCTTTGAGCGCGTATTCATCATAGCCTCTTCAAGCTGTTGAAGCATCTCAACTGGATTGATTTTGCTCAACAGATCTCGAACCCCTTCAGCACCAATTTTCGCCGTGAAAGATTCAATCCCAAAATTAGCAATAGCTTCCCGATACTCCTCTTCCGACAGAAGCTGCTTATGCTGTAAAGGAGTGCTTCCTTCGTCTACCACGATATAGTTATCGTAATAGAGTACCCGTTCGAGATTGCGCATGGTCATATCTAAAATTAAACCCATCCGACTCGGCGTAGCTTTGAAAAACCAAATATGAGAAACCGGAACCGCCAACTCAATGTGCGCCATCCGCTCACGACGAACCCGCGAAAGCGTTACTTCTACACCACAGCGATCACAAATCACACCTTTATGCTTAATTCGTTTATACTTGCCGCATGAACACTCCCAGTCCTTTGTTGGACCAAAAATACGTTCACAGAACAGTCCACCCTTTTCAGGTTTAAAAGTTCGGTAGTTAATTGTCTCCGGATTCTTAACCTCTCCTCTACTCCAAGAACGAATTGCCTCTGGAGATGCAAGAGTTATATTTGCAAAGTCAGTCTGTTCCTGTTGAACTCCAAAAATATCTATCATTGCTTTTTGTTTTTGCAACTCTTGAAAATCTGGCGAATTTCCTTCACGTACTTTCATAAAATAACTCCTTCAAATCTAGATT
>DOEU01000129.1 GCA_003532555.1 Verrucomicrobiota bacterium
AAAAAAAGCCGATAGACACAGCAATACTACCCAACCTAATATCCAATTCCACTCAATCGATTCCATAATTAATTCGCACCTATGCCACTATTAAGATACTCATTTATCGCCAATTCGCAACGCCTTGTCGTCCCTTTTCCATGCTCATGATACTTTCAGCTTCAAATCTAAATAGAATCAACTAAGATGAAGGAATGCAAAAAATTAGTATTCAGACAACATCCCAAACCGACTTCGTAAACGTGGACGCACTCATAAATCAATATATCCATGAACAAGATTTCATAAACGGCATTCTCACCCTATTTATTCCCCATACCACCGCCGGTATCACGCTCAATGAAAATGCTGATCCAGATGTATCTGCCGACATGGAAAAAATCCTTGATCATATGGTCCCTTGGGAAAATGACTACGCACACGCCGAAGGCAACAGCGCCGCACACGTAAAAGCAAGCATGATGGGATCTTCCGCAACCCTATTTATCGAAGACAAACGCATGCAGCAAGGTACATGGCAAAGCGTATATCTCTGCGAATTTGACGGCCCCAGAACCCGCCAGATATGGATGAAAGGAATCCCCTCATGAAATCGATCCTGCATGCTTTTATAGGTCTTACCACTCTACTACTACTCTTCGTAGGATGCGGAAATGAAGCCGGAGATCGTGAATATCAAAAAGCACAAAAAGCACTCCAAGAACGTGATCTCATTCAGGCCCGCTCCCTACTGGAAAAATCGTTAAGAGAAACCGTCTCCATTGAAGCTAAAATCCAACGCTCAAACCAACTGGGCCTCATTCTTTGGCAACTCAATGAGCCACAAACAGCCACCCAGCACTTTCAAAAAGCAATAGAACTGGGCGGAAGTTCCGCCACGCTTCTTTTTAATCAAGCCGTATCCCTCCTCGATGCAGGCCAATTAGAAGAAGCCAATCTCGTCCTCCAAAACCTTCAAAACCAAAATCCAGAGAACCCAACGATTCATGCACTTCTTGGACTCTACCATCTTCAAAAGGGAACCCTTATAGAAGCCCTTCAATATATAGAAACCGCCCAAAATAAGAACCTAAACCATCCCGCTCTCTTTAGCGCCCATGCGCTCATTCGCCTCCAAAACGGCGAAGACCCCGCCTCCATTCGAGCGCAATTAGATCAACGAACCAAACTCGATCCTGCTTATGCCCCCCTCTATTTCAATCTCGCCATGATTAGTAAAAACTATCTCAACGATCTTGAAGCAGTTCAAAACTACGTAACGATCTATCTTGCATCCAGCACGCAAGAAACACCCCGCCAAATCCTAGCCCAAACCATGCTTGACGAAATAACTCTTCAACTCACACAAACCGAACAGACCCTCAATCCAGCCCAAGTTCGATCTCTCATACAAAAAGGGACTGAAAAACTCGGTAGCAATGCATACACCGAAGCCATCGACCTCTTTCGCCAAGCCATAAAACAAGACCCGCATCAGAGAGACGCCTATTACAACCTCGGCCTCGCACACTACTATCTAAACAACTTCACCGCCACTGCCGCTGCCTGCCAAAAATCACTTGATCTAGATATCACCTTTACCAACGCTCGCTATATGCTCGCCCTCGCCCATTATCGTGCCAACCAACTCGATCAAGCCGAAGCCGAAGCACAGCGGCTCTCCGCACAACAAGACGCACGAGCTGCCGCCCTTCTCAGCCATATCAAAACCGCGCGCCAACGCTAGTTAGAACTAAACCGCTTCTTCACCTGCTGCTGCATCACGCTATCGCGCCATCTCACCGGAACAAAGCGAACCAGAAAATCAGCTACATACGTCGGTAGCGTCACCAGATACCGAACCTTTGGGCGATCCGAAATTAACGCATGAGCCACCTTCTTCGCCACCGCCTCCGGAGGTAACCGAAACCGATCTTCACTCATACCCCCACCTCTCCGCTGCTTAAAATAGCGCTCATAGGCTGTACTAAATCGCGATCTATGCACGTCTAACCGAGATTCCCCTTCCATTGCACATGTCGAAGAAAAACGCGTTCCAATCGGCCCTGGCGCAATCAAAACCACCCGGACTGGGGTCATAGAAAGCTCTATCCGTTGTGCATCTGCCACTGCCTCTAAAGCAAATTTTGAAGCCGAATAAATTCCCATAAACGGCAACGACATTCTACCCACCAAAGAACTAATATAAACTACTCGACCCTGTGGCCCCTTTCGCAATGCAGGCAATAAAAGATTCGTTAATTCCAACGCCCCAAAAAGGTTCACCTCAAACTGCCGCTGCATCGCTTCACGAGATAAATCCTCAATCGCACCAGGCATCCCAAAACCCGCATTATTCACCACACCATCCAACGAACCATCCGTTGCATCCAACACTGTTGCTACGGCCTGTGCAATCGAATCCGATGAAGACACATCCAAGGTAACCGCATTCCAACCTTCCTCTTCAATTCGTTTCATATCTTCCGAATTACGAGCTGTAGCAAAGATGCGCCAATTACGAGCAGCCATCTCCGCTGCCGTTGCCCAACCAATCCCCGAAGAGCATCCTGTAATTAAGACCGACCGCTTATTCACGATGCCGATTCACCTCGATAAATCGACCCACCACCCAACTCCATAATTCGCTGCACATATTTCCCCAACAAATCCGCCTCAAGGTTTACACACTGGCCCACCTCATAATCCGAAAAAAGCGTTTCCGAAAAGGTATGCGGAATAATATAAACCGAAAATCCATCTTCATGAAGTTCCGCCACTGTCAAAGAAGTTCCATCAATGGCAATCGAACCCTTCATAACCAACAAGGGCAATAAAACCGAAGAAACGGAAAACCGGAATTTCCAATCGCGATCTACCTTTTCAACGGATACCAGTCGACCAGTCTCATCAACATGTCCGGAAACCAAATGGCCACCTAAAGGCGATCCCAACGCTAACGCCAACTCCAAATTCACGCGACCACCGGATTTAAGTGCACCCAAACTCGTTTTATCAAATGTCTCCGCCAACACATCAAATACAAAGCCCAAGGCTTCTTTT